>CAYWDZ010000048.1:0-17639 GCA_964456255.1 uncultured Steroidobacteraceae bacterium
GTACCCGTGGGGCACGCATGTCATGGACAGCAAGGACAATTACTGCCACTAGACTGGCAATCACCGGTATCGGGTTGACTGCACTTTGCAGTCCCGGCCTCACGGGGGACGTGCGCGATCACACCCGCCTGAAAGGCGCGCCCTCGGAAGTATCCGCGACACAGGCGAACGAGCTGTCGCTGGCGCTTGGCACCGTTGCGGTCCGCCCGATCCAGACGGTGGTGCGCCTGCGTGGGACTCGTGGCGCCGGGGAATTGCGCCTCGAGGCATTGGCGACGGGACCGGATGCGCTGATTCTGCGCGCAGGTCAGCGTGCGCGCGCCTTTACCATGCAATCTCGCTCACAGATGGTTCAGGCGCGCGTCGAACGCATCATCCGCACCGACCAGAATGCACATGTCCAGGTGCGGCTTTCAACGCTGCCAGTTGAACATTCAGGCTCGGACTACGTGGTGGAAATCGTGGTTGAGCGCGGCTCCTTCCTTTCGGTGCCCAACGACGCCCTGATCGAGGAGCAAACCCATCGCACGGTCTACGTGCGCGATGCAGACGGAGACTTCGTGGCGCGACAGATCGATACGGGAATCCAGGGAGAAATCTACACTGAGGTGACGGGCGGACTCGAACCAGGCGACCAGGTCGTGACGACCGGCAGCTTCTTCATCGACTCCGACTACAAGATGAAGGGCGGCGACTGACGCCATGGCCGTGGACCACGGAGCCATTGCCTGGGTATTGCGTCATCCGCGATTGGTGTGGCTGATGGTTGCGCTTGGAGTCGTGGCAAGCCTGGCCGCGGTCCGTCACGCGCCTCTTGACGCCATTCCCGACATCTCCGATCCACAGGTCGTCATCTACGCCAAGTGGCAGCGCAGTCCGCAGCTGCTTGAAGAGCACATCACCGCACCGGTGATCAGGGCATTGCTCGGCACGCCGGGCGTTGCGTCGCTTCGCGCCACCTCACACATGGGCTACTCGTTCATCTATGTGATCCTGAGTGACACCCGAGATCGCGAAGCAATACGCAGACGCGTCGGGGATCGACTCAACGCCATCCGCTCGCAACTTCCTGGCGACGCCACGGTGACACTCGGTCCCGATGCGGGAAGCATGGGCTGGATCTACCAGTACGCATTGAGCGATACCTCGCAGACTCGCGATCTGCGCGAGCTTCGGCTGCTGAATGAGCGGCAGGTGAAACCCACTCTGCAGACAACTCCCGGCATAGCTGAAGTAGCTTCGGTCGGTGGATTGGAAGAGCAATTCCAGTTTCGGCTGTATCCGCCGCTTCTGGCGGCAACCGGATTGACCTTGCCACAGATTGCCGCAACGCTGCGCGACTCATTTGGCGAGGTCGGCGGCCGCACCATCGAAATTGCCGATCGCGACTATCAACTGCGCGGTTCGATGGACTACACGAGCCTGGATTCTCTCGAGTCGCTCGCGGTAGGACATGATCATTCAGGAAGAATTGTCAGGCTCAAGGATATCGGCTACCTGCAGGTGGACTACGACATCCGGCGGGGCATTGCAGATCTCGATGGCAATGGTGAAGTGGTAGGCGGCATCGTCGTGATGCAGCAGGGCGAGAACGTGCTCGCGGTACGGCGCGCGCTGCAACAACGACTCGACCAACTGTCCGGGACTCTGCCGGCCGGCGTGGAATTGGTGCCGACTTACGACCGGTCGGAGCTGATATGGACGACATTGCGTGCATTTGCCGAGACCCTGGCATACGAGCTTCTGGTGGTTGTGCTGATCATCGCGTTGTTCCTGCGCAATCTGCGTACCGCCATCGTGCCGATTTGCGTACTGCTGCTGGCCACGTTGTTCACGGTGCTGCCGCTGGCGGCGTCCAATCACACCATCAATCTGCTGTCACTGGCCGGCCTGGCCATCGCCATCGGAGAGATGGTCGACGCTGCCATCGTCATCGTGGAGAACTGCGCTTCCGAACTTGAGCGCCAACAGCCCACTGATGAGGCGGGTCGGCGAGCGGCCATCCTGCAGGCGCTGCGTACCGTAGTGCGGCCGCTACTGTTTTCGCTGCTGATCATCCTGGCATCCTTCCTTCCCATCTTCTTCCTCGACCAGCGCGACGCGCGACTGTTCGACCCGCTGGCCCTGACAAAAACCGGCGCAATGGCATTCTCAACCCTGCTGACGGTGTGTCTGCTGCCAATTCTGGTCACATGGGCCCTGGGTCGAATGCCCTCAGGGGCATCGCGCGCCCGTGGCAGTGCGCTGGTCCAGGGCTACCGCTACCTGCTCGAACGAGCTCTGCGATGGCGCTATGCATTGCTGGCAGCGAGCCTGTTGGCAATGATTCCGGCGTACCTCACGTATCAGGGATTCCGTCACGACTACATGCCGGAACTGGAGGAAGGCTCGATTCTCTACATGCCGACGACATTGCCGGGCATTCCGATGCGCGAAGCGGGCTGGATCCTGCAGCAGATGGATCGCAAGCTGAAGGAATTTCCTGAAGTCGAACGCGTCTTCGGCAAGCTTGGTCGCGCCGACACTGCAACCGACTCCGCTCCCGTAACCATGGTGGAAACCACCGTGTTGCTGCGCCCCAAGGCAGCTTGGCGTCCCGGCATGACCAAGGAGAAGCTGATTGCCGAGATGAACGACTCATTGCAGATCGTCGGGTTTGCCAACACCTGGACCCAGCCGATAAGCGCCCGCGTGCTCATGCAGACCACAGGTCTCCAGACTCCCGTTGGGCTGAAGGTCATGGGGCCAGACATCGCGACAATCGGCAAGATTGCCAAGGACGCCGAGCGGATTCTGCGCGATGTGCCCGGCACTGTCTCGGTGATTGCTGAACGCATCGCCGACGGCTACTTCATCGATGCGGTCTACGACGCGGATCGAATGGCCACAGAGGGGGTCACTCTCGCCGAGGCAGAAGCCACGGTGCGCTACGGACTTGGCGGCGAGAATGTGACCACCGTGCCGCGAGCGGACCAGACCCGCGTCCCGCTGAGCCTGCGGTACTCGGGCGAATACTCCGACACACTGCAAAAGGTCACGGCCTCTGCGGTAATCACCGCAAGTGGGCGGAGTGTGCCACTGAGTGATGTTGCAACCGTCGGAGTGAGCAAGTTGCCGGAGATGCTGCGCAATGAAAACGGCCAGCTCGCCGGTTTCGTGTACGTCTATCTGGGCGATGTAACCGCGCCGGACTATGTAGCCACTGCACGAAATCTGTTGGCCCGCGGGCTTCAGCTGCCAGATGGATATCGCCTGGAATGGACCGGACTGTACCGCTATGCCGAGGAAGCACGGGCCCGACTGCTGTATGTCGTGCCACTTACGCTGCTCATCATCTTTGGACTGTTGTGGATCGCATTCGGCACGGCAGCCGATACATTGGTCATCATGCTGTCCGTGCCATTCGCGCTGGTGGGCGGCGTGTTCCTGCAGGCCATCCTGGGATACCCCATGACCACGGCGGTGGCGATTGGCTACATCGCCCTGTTCGCGGTCGCCATACAGACCGGCATCGTGATGATCGTGTTCATCCGCGAGGCACTACAACGGCGTGGCGCCGGCGACTCCTACATGCAGGCGGTTGTCCTTGGTGCGACAGCACGACTGCGCCCGAAGCTCATGACCGTGGCGGCCACTGTGCTGTCTCTGTTTCCAGTGATGTTCTCCCGGGGCCCGGGGATGGAGCTGATGCGACCCATCGCAACACCTACGGTCGGCGGCATGGCCACTTCCGCGATCTACGTGCTGTTTCTCATTCCATGCATCTTTGCAGTCGGCGATGACATCCGTCGCTGGCGTGCTCGCCGCAGCCGGACCTCCTCATGACACGGACGGCACAGCCCACTATCGTCGGCTTGGCGAGCGCCATGGTGGTGCTGGCCACGGGCATGCCTGTCGGCGCAGCTCATGATCACGGCTCACCTTCGTACGCCGTGCCGGACGGACCCAACAAGGTCCGGATTGAACACTACTGCACTGCCTGCCACGCCCTGCAGCGCGTACTCAATGCCGGAGGAACAGTCGCCGGCTGGGAGGATCGCATCCGCCGCATGCAACGCTGGGGGGCACGGGTGCCCGCGGATCAGCTGGGACCACTGTCCCGATATCTCGCCGGCGCGCTGCCGCCCCGGCCGCGCGCCATCCAGGAACCGACAGAGACCGCCACGTCGGCGCTGCAAGAGGTAAGTGTCCAGGACATACAGGTCACGCTGCGTTATGCGGCCCGCGTGGCGGGCCCTCGCGAGATCGTGCTGGAGGACGCAGTCGATGATGGCAGGGGACTTTTCACTGTCGGCCAACGGGCCCGACTGTTTGCGCCACAACAACGCGGCAACCTGATCTCCGCTGTCATTGTCCGTAGCTCTGCTATCGGCACGGTAGTACTGCGACCTGCGATTGACATGCAGCCCGCCGGAGCACTGCTTGTCGCAGAGATACCGATCAGTCTTGGCAGGAGTCTGGCCGTCGCCAATAGCGCACTGATTCCGGATGGCGACGGGTTCCGTGTGCTGGTCCACGAGGTCACTGGCACCTATGCTCAGCGACCAGTCCGTCTTGGGTTCAGTGGCGACCTGGTCAGCCAGGTAATTGCCGGCCTGAATGTCGGCGAACACGTAGTCAGTCTTGGAACATTCTTTATTGACGCGGAACACCGCTTGGAGGACGCCCCATGATCACTTCCATGAGAACCAAGCACTTCCAGCAGTTCCTGCTGGCGGTCCTGCTGGCGGCTCCGTTGCTGACGGCAGCCGCACCTGCACAGGATGTTCAGATCCGCTTCGAGACCAAACCGAGCCCACCGCACTCGGGCAAGAACACGGTGGAAGTCACCGTACTGGACACCGCTGGTGTGGCCATCACCAACGCAACCGTGGAAGTGCGTTTTCACATGGCTGCAATGCCCTCCATGAACATGCCGGAGATGTCCGCGATGTTTGCTACCAAACACGCGGGCAAGGGCCGCTATCGGGGCGAAGGCAAGCTGGTAATGGGCGGAACTTGGGAGGTCACCGTTACCGTGATGCGCGATGGCACACGATTGGGCCGCAAGAAGTTCACTGTAAACGCCAAGGGTTGATCAGCCTTGGATTGCGCCATTGCATCTGCGCGGGTGGTGAAGCCACCCGCCTCCCCTGTCGCCGCAAACAGCCGATTCATATGGGGTCAAATCTGCTGCAGAAATCTCCCGCCCGTCCTGGTAAGCATGCCTCTTGCGCCTACGGACAGTACTCCTGCGACAAATTCGGGCAAAGACGTATTGACTCTGGAGTAACTTCAGGGTGCTCAATGGCGCCGGGATTCGATTTCAATGCTGCCCCGCGCTGCGCTGCAGAGCCTCGCGCCCAATCTGGAGACCAGAGAATCATGCGGAAGAAGCGATTTGCGATGCGCACTTTGACCTCGATGATGGTATTGGTGGTGGCTGCACATTTCGGGCTCACTGGATGCAGTACCACGGGGGAAGGCATCAAGGAGGCCGACTCCTACACCGAAGCGCTGCGTGTGTGCCGCTTCAAAGCCAACGGCAATCGCGCGGCCAAGCGCAACCTGCCGGCTGAATACCCTCGTGTCGCCAGCTGTCTGACGCGTGCAGGATGGGATACCGACGGGAAGCGCCTCGACTCATCCTCGGGTACACCGACACAGTGATTGGGGGGTCTCGTTCACGCTTTGATCACCCGGACGGACAGGGCGCCGCCATGTGGGTACACTAGTCGGATGCGAGCTCCGCTCCGCAAACTACGTGCGTCTGTGCTGCTGCTATCAAGCCTTCTGATGGTGCTGCAGGTGTCCGGCCTGCACGTGCATCTGTGTTTCGATGGCCAGGACCCGCCTGTGCAAGTCCATGTCGTCGATGCCCCGGCTGGTGTACCTGCGCTCGATTTCGCTGTGCCGCATGTCGACAAGGTTGTATTGCCGACTGCCGGGAACGCGACGCGCGAACAATCCACAGCGCCCGAATTGCTGCCGCTCTTGGCCGCATTGCGCACCCAGACAGTCGCGCACGCATCCGGCATTTTCCGAAGTATCGACTGGGCTTCGAGCGAGTCCCTCCGAATCGCCAGCCTTGAACTCCTGCCGCCACCACGCGGCCCGCCCCTGACCACCCGAGCCTGAGGTCTTTCACGCCCAGTGATCCATTCCCGGGTCATAGGGCGCCCCCGGTGGCGTGCCCGAGCGGCACCTGACAGGAGTTCGATTGATGTCCGTGTTTGTAGTTTCCGCGCGTGCGTGGCTGGCACGCGTGCCGCGATCATGCGTTCCCGCACTGCTCTGCACCTTATTGGGCGCACCGGCTCTCGCTGCCGGCGCCGAGGTTCAACTGACCCTTCGCGACGCCATCCAGGCCGCGCTCGACCGCAATCCTGATCTGGCGTTGTTTCAGTTCGAGTTCCGCGTCAATGATGCCCAGCGGCAGCAGGCCGATCTGCGGCCAGCCCCAGAGGCCGGAATCTCACTCGAGAATTTCGGCGGCACTGGCGAGACCAAGCTCCTCAAGGGGGCCGAAGCCACCCTGTCGCTGTCACAGGTGATTGAACTCGGCGGCAAGCGCGACGCTCGCGTGTCCACGGTGGATGCCGGGCGCGATACCCTGGCCATTGCCAGACAGGCCGCGCAGCTTGATGTAGTGGCCGAAGTCACGCGCCGATTCATTGCTGTGGCCGAAGGTCAGGAAAACGTCCGCCTGGCCGAACGGGCGACCGAGCTCGCCGCCAGCACCGCCGCCGCGGCCGACGAGCGCGTGCAGGCCGCTCGTGCCCCGCATGTCGAGCTGGATCGCGCAAAGGTCGCAGAACAGCGCGCAAGACTGGAGCTGCAAAGCGCGCGCAGCAGTCTTGAGGCAGCGCGGCAGTCGCTCGCGGCCATGTGGGGCAGCGACAACGGAACTCTGGACAACCAGCCTCTCGGTGAAATTCAAGCAATGCTGTTCAGCCTTCCGGAGGTCTCTGACTTCGAGGCACTGGTGTCGCGACTGAGCCGTAGCCCAGACTTCCTGCGCTTCGCGAGCGAAGAGCGCCTGCATGATGCCGAGGTACGCCTGGCAATGACTCAGCGCCGCGCCGACCTGACCGTCGGCGGAGGCATCCGGCGGCTGCAATCCGGCGGCGACTTCGGCCTCGTGGCGTCCGTGTCGATTCCGCTGTTTGCCGGAAAGCGGGCCGATGGAACGATAGCGGAGGCCGCCGCTCGGCGCGATGCGGTGGGCATTGAACGAGATGCCGCCCTTGCGCGCGCCAAGGCTCAGTTGTTTGCGCTGCATCGACGGCTGCGGGATGCCGTGACCATCGTCCAATCGCTTGAGGCCACCACGATTCCAACGATGGAAGAGGCCCTCAGTGAGACCCAATACGCCTTCGAACGCGGCCGTTACAGCTACCTCGAACTCGTGGATGCGCAGCGCGAATACCTGGCTGTGCAAAGCGAGCGTATCGATGCCAGCGCCCTAGCGCAGCTGCTGGCCACCGAGATCGAGCGTCTGACCAACGCTCCGCTCGCACCATGATGAACTCTCCTCCCACTGTTCCAGAGCACACAATCATGACCAGAAGAATTTCCATGGCGAGCTCTGCCTTGCTCGCCCTGTCGCTGATCCTGAGCGGCTGCGGATCCTCCGGATCCGGCGGTCAACCCACCGCCGCCTCGACGCACGAGGAGGATGAACACAGCCCGGCCGAAGAGGGCCGCGTGCACCTGACGCCCGAACAGGTCAGTGCTGCGGCACTTGGCATTGCGGAAGCCGGACCCGCGAGCATCCGCGAAAGCCTGAGCGTGTACGGGAGCATCGCACCCAATGCCGAGCGGGTTCGCGAGGTAGGAGCCCGCTTCCCCGGTGTCATCGTCAGTGTCGAGAAGAAGATCGGTGACGCCGTACAGCAGGGCGAGACACTTGCCACGGTGGAGAGCAATGAGAGTCTGCGCACGTATCCAGTGGTGGCGCCGCTTGCCGGCGTGATCACCGAGCGCAACGCCAACTCCGGCGAACAAGCCGGCGATCACAGCCTCTTCACGGTAGCCGACCTGTCCACAGTATGGGTCGAACTGTCATTGTTCCCTCGCGATCGCTCACGCGTGCGCACCGGCCAGCAGGTCCGCGTGCGCAGCGTCGATGCCGGTCTGATCGGACAAGGCGAGGTGGTGTACGTCGCGCCATTCGGAAGCAGTACAAGCCAGACGCTGACCGCCCGCGTGCTGCTGACCAACGCCGAGCGACGCTGGGCCCCGGGCCTGTACGTGAGCGCTGATATCGTGTTGTCGCAGAGCCCGGCAAAGGTCGCGATCCGCAACGAGGCGGTGCAGACCATCGACGGCCTGACCAGCGTTTTCGTTGAAGAGGAACCGGGAGAGTTCGTGCCACATCCCGTGCAGCTGGGTCGCACCGATGGCGAAAACAGCGAGGTTCTGGCCGGCATCCTGGCCGGCCAGCGCTATGTGACAGCCAACAGCTTCATCCTGAAAGCGCAGATGGGCGCCGGCTCTGCCGAGCACGAGCACTGAACCCATGATCGACGCAATTCTCAAGTTGTCCATCGCCAGACGCTGGGTGATTCTGTTCCTGGTGCTTTTCATTGGCGCTATCGGCGCCTGGAACTACCAGCGTCTGCCCATAGATGCCGTACCGGACATCACCAACGTCCAGGTACAGATCAACACCGCTGCGGCCGGATACTCACCACTTGAGGTAGAGCAGCGGATCACCTATCCCGTCGAGACAGCGATCTCCGGCTTGCCTGACATCGAGTACACACGCTCGTTGTCGCGCTACGGCCTTTCGCAAGTCACCGTGGTCTTTCAGGACGGCACGGATCTGTACTTCGCGCGCAATCTGGTCAACGAGCGATTGCAGCAGGTGAAGGGACAGATGCCGTCAGGCATCGAACCCGAAATGGGACCGATCGCCACCGGACTGGGTGAAATCTTCCTGTACACCGTCCACGCCGATCCCGCTGCGCGCCAGGAAAACGGCCAGCCGTACGACGCGACGGCGCTGCGCACACTGCAGGATTGGGTCATCCGGCCGCAATTGCGCCAGGTACCCGGTGTCACCGAGGTCAACACCATCGGCGGCTACGAGAAGCAGTTTCACGTGACTCCGGATCCGGCGAAGCTGCTTGCCTATGGTCTGACCTTCGATGGCATCGTGAGGGCGCTGGAAGACAACAACGGCAATATCGGCGCGGGCTACATCGAGCGCAATGGCGAGCAGTACCTGATCCGGGCACCGGGCCAGCTCGCCGACCTGCCGGACATCGAAGGTGTGATCGTCGCGCATCGCGACGGCATACCCATCACCATCCGTGATGTCGCTGAAGTCTCCTACGGCAAGCAGCTGCGTACAGGCGCTGCAACGCGCGACGGCGAAGAGGCCGTGCTCGGTACGGCGGTCATGCTGGTCGGAGAGAACAGTCGCACGGTGTCCAAGGCGGTTGCGACCAGGCTGCAGGAAATCAACAAGTCACTGCCCGATGGCGTTATCGCCGATCCGGTCTACGACCGCACCGTACTGGTCGACAAGACCATCGCCACCGTGCAGAAGAATCTGTTCGAGGGTGCCATCCTGGTGGTGGTGGTGCTCCTGCTGATGCTGGGCAACGTGCGTGCCGCCCTGCTCACGGCCGCAGTGATTCCGCTGTCGATGCTGATGCTGATGACCTCGATGGTACAAGCGAAGGTCAGCGCAAACCTGATGAGCCTGGGGGCACTTGATTTCGGGTTGATCGTGGATGGAGCCGTGATCATTGTCGAAAACTGCATCCTGCGACTGGCAGCCCGCCAGCACCACGCGGGGCGACTGCTGAATACCGGAGAGCGGCTGGAGACGGTCTACAGCGCCACCCGTGAGGTATTCACACCCAGCCTGATCAGCGTGCTGGTCGTGATCCTGGTCAACCTGCCCATCCTTGCCCTGACCGGAGTAGAGGGAAAGATGTTCCGGCCGATGGCCATGGCCGTGATCATGGCGCTGATCGCCGCGCTGTTCCTGTCCCTGACATTCGTACCGGCCGCGGTGGCCCTGTTGCTTCAGGGCAGGATCCAGGAAAAGGAGAATCGCGTCGTCGCGCTCGCCAAGCGAATCTACGCGCCGGTGCTTGCCATTGCAGTGCGCCTGCGCGTCGTGTTCGCCGCCGGCGCGGTCGCGCTGGTTGTGGTGTGCGGCATCCTCGCCTCGCGCATGGGCTCGGAGTTCATTCCCAGCCTGGACGAAGGCGACATTGCCGTGCAGGCGCTACGCATTCCCGGAACCAGCCTCACGCAATCACTGGAGATGCAGTTCCAGATCGAGAAGGCGGTGATGAAGATCCCGGAAGTCAGAACCTACTTCTCCCGTGTCGGCACAGCCGAAGTGGCCACCGACCCCATGCCGCCGAACATCTCCGACGGCTACGTGATGCTCAAGGAGCACCAGGACTGGCCAGATCCGAAGAGATCCAAGGCCGAGGTCGTGGCCAGCATCGAGGAAGCGCTGGAGGATATTCCAGGCAACGCCTATGAAATTAGTCAGCCGATCCAGCTGCGCTTCAACGAGCTGATCTCCGGCGTGCGTTCGGATCTGGGGATCAAGATCTACGGTGACAATCTCGAGGAACTCCTGAACGCCGGCAATGCCATCGCCAAGGTCCTGAACACGGTCCCTGGCGCCGAGGGTGTGAAGGTCGAACAGGCGGCTGGCCTTCCGGTGCTGTCGATCAACGCGAACCGTGCCGCGCTGTACCGCTACGGACTGAACATCCGCGACGTGCAGGACATGCTCGCCGCTGCCACGGGCGGTGCCGAGGCCGGGCTGATCTTTGACGGCGATCAGCGCTTCTCGCTGGTGGTGCGCCTGCCAGAGGCACAGCGCAGCAACCTGGACTCCCTGGAGCGTCTGCCGGTGCCATTGCCGGATGGCGGCTATGTGCCACTCGGCGAGGTCGCTGCCCTGAACGTCGCGCCGGGTCCCAACCAGATCAGCCGCGAGAATGGCAAGCGACGTTTGGTGGTGTCGGCCAATGTGCGTGGCCGGGATCTCGGTGGATTCGTCGATGAGGTGCGCCAGGCCATCGACTCCCAGGTCAAGCTGCCGCCCGGCTACTGGCTGGAGTACGGCGGCACATTCGAGCAGCTGCAGTCCGCGTCCAGGCGGTTGACGCTGCTCGTACCGGTCACGCTTGGGATGATCTTCGCGCTGCTGCTGCTCACCTTCGGCTCCGCCAAAGACGCCGCCCTGGTGTTCAGTGGCGTTCCTCTGGCGCTGACCGGTGGCGTGATCGCCTTGTGGTTGCGCGGCATTCCTCTCTCGATCACCGCAGGAGTCGGTTTCATCACCCTGTCCGGTGTTGCAGTGCTTACTGGCGTTGTTCTGGTATCGGCGATACGCGAGTACCTGGACCGGGGCGCCGACATCGACAGCGCGATTCGAGAGGGTGCGATGCTGCGACTTAGACCGATCCTCATGGTTGCACTGGTCGCAGCCCTGGGCTTTCTGCCAATGGCAATCAACACCGGCACTGGCGCCGAAGTACAGCGTCCGCTTGCGACGGTGGTCATCGGTGGCATCGTCTCGGCCACACTGCTGACGTTGCTGGTGCTGCCAGGGCTGTACCGCATGACGTGGCGGCAGCCCCGCGCCACTTCCAATGAAATCACCGCTGCAGAGGAGTCCGATGCATGAAGCTTATCAAGGCGTTCATCCATGACGTGCGCACGCCGGACGTGCTGCAAGCGCTGGCCGATGCCGGCTTCCGGAATATCACGCTGCAGGCGGTACGAGGTGCGCTGAAGCCCATATCCGAGTCCGAGCATGACTACTCGATCGAATCGGGGGGATTGATCATCTCCGAGACTCGCGTGTCTCTGGTGGTGGAAGACCGGCAGGTGGAAAAGGTGACCTCGATCATCCAGGCGGTTGCACACATTGGCTCTGGCATCTCCGGCTACCTCTATGTGATCCCGGTCGAGCAAGCCCTTCCCATCCGCGCCCCGTGACACCATCTGGCGACCGGTCGACGCAGTCCAAGAACTGCGTCGACCGCTCCACGTCAGTCAATCTGATTCGCGCTACGCAGCAACCGGAGACCGTTGAAGACAACCAGTAAACTCGCGCCCATGTCAGCGAATACCGCCATCCACATGGAGGCGTTGTCGAACAGCGCCAGCAGCAGAAAGACAAGTTTGATGCCCAGAGCCAGCACAATGTTCTGCCACAGAACGCCGTAGGTCTTCCTGGACAAGTGAATGGTCTCCGGCACCTTGCGCAGATCGTCGTTCATGATGAGCACGTCCGCCGCCTCCTTGGCCGTGTCGGTACCCGCTCCACCCATAGAAAAAGCAATGTCGGCGGCGACCAAGCTGGGAGAATCGTTCACGCCGTCTCCAACCATGCCCACACTGCCCTGCGCCGCGAGCTGTTCCACCACCTTCTGCTTGTCCTGCGGGAGTAGATCTGCGCGCACATCCTCGATCCCGACTTCCCTGGCGATGGTTCTGGCAGTCGAAGGGTTGTCGCCCGTGAGCATGACCGTGCGGACCCCAAGCGACTTGAGTTCTGCGATGGCTTGCCTGCTCGATTTTCTGGTTGTATCGGCCACCGCAAACATGGCAAGGACCCCCTGCCCACTGGCCAGCATGGTGACGGTGCGCCCCTGCTCTTCGTGTTCGCGCAGACGCGCTTCGAGTTCCGGCGAGCACTGGCTGCGATCTTCGATCCAGCGATGATTGCCCAGAATGTAGGCGTGACCTTCGATGACACCGTGCACGCCACGGCCGAGTTCGGCACCGAAGTCTTCGACTGCCAAGGCCTCGCCATCAAGACCTGTGGCGATGGCTTGCGACACCGGATGGTCCGAGCGGGCGGCGAGACCGCGGGCAATACGCAGTACCTGTGCCTCGGAGAGTGTCCGGTTAAGCACTTGCTGCGCCACCAGCTTGGGCTTGCCTTCCGTGAGCGTGCCGGTCTTGTCGACTGCGACGACCTTGAGTTTGCGGGCTTGTTCTAGAAACACCCCACCCTTGATCAGGATACCCCGTCGAGCCGCCGCAGCAAGTCCGCTTACTACCGTGACCGGGGTCGAGATCACCAACGCACAGGGACATGCAATGACAAGCAGCACCAGTGCCTTGTACATGGCAGTCAGCCAGGGCCATCCCACAACAAGTGGGGCGCCGACGGCGATCGCCAACGCCAGCAGGAACACAGCCGGTGTATAGATGGCGGCGAATCGGTCGACGAATCGCTGCGTGGGGGCGCGCTTGCTCTGGGCTTGTTCTACGGAATGAATGATGCGCGCGAGGACCGTATCACTGGCTGGCCTGGTCACTTCAAACTCGAGCGAACCGTTCTGGTTGATAGTGCCGGCGAATACCTCATCGCCCGGCGCTTTATCCAAGGGAACACTCTCGCCGGTAACAGGCGACTGATCGACCGCGCTCTGGCCCTTGACGACACGACCGTCCAGGGCGAAGCGCTCGCCCGGCTTGACCCGGACGACGGCACCGACCGACACCTGCGCGGCATCCACCGCAGTCCACGAGTTATCGGATTGGCGGACATCCGCCCGGGATGGCGCGAGTGACAGGAGACCGGCGATGGCATTGCGAGCACGCTCGACCGAGCGTCCCTCGATGAGCTCAGCCAGCGAGTACAGGGCCATGACCATTGCGGCCTCGGGCCACTGACCGATCAGGAATGCGCCGATGACCGCGATACTCATCAATGCATTGATGTTCAGTTGTCCGCCCAGCAGCGCGAACAGCCCCTTCTTGAGGACCGTCACGCCTGACAGGCCGATCGCACCGGCCGCAACAACCATGCCAACCACAGTCCAGAGCAAGACCTGGGGCGCGAAGAAATGGATCCCCTCGGCGGACACGGCGATAGCCAGCGCCAGGACCAGACGGAACAGCTCGCCACGTTGGGCCTTTGTCACGTCCTCGACGGCCACTGGGGTCGCCAGAGTCCTGGTCCGAAAGCCCGCAGCTTCGATTGCCGAAACTATCGGTCCATGCTGCTCCGCAGGACCTTCTACCGTGAGTAAACGGGCAGGCAGGTCGAATCGCAGCCGAGCCCTTGAGAACCCTTCCAGGGCACGACGAATTTGGGACTCCTCAGTGGGGCAATCCATTGCAGGGATGTGGAGCAACAGCCCAGCTTGGCCCTGCGCCGGCGGATGGGCATTTTGGGAGTCCTCAGGGGAATGTACGGTTGTATTCATGGTTGGGTACCAGGCCAGTCAGACCATTGGAGACCCTATAGCTACTACAGAGTCAAGCTCCTAGACTTGAGTCCAAATTCAGATGGGATTGCTCATGAAGATCGGCGAGCTTTCGGCTGCATCATCCACATCGATAGAGACCATCCGCTACTACGAGCGCGAGGGTCTACTGGCGCCACCAAGGCGCTCCAAAGGCAACTTTCGCCTCTATGAGGCATCCCATCTTGAGCGACTGCAGTTCGTCCGCTACTGCCGCAGCCTGGACATGTCGCTGGATGAGGTACGGGAGCTTCTGCGATTCAAGGATGCTCCGGATGGGGATTGCGGTAACGTCAATGCACTCCTGGACGAGCACATCGGCCATGTCTCCAGGCGCATCCAGGAATTGCGGCGCCTGGAGCGCCAATTGAAGTACCTGCGACACCGCTGCACCGCGCCCCGCTCGGCTGATCAATGCGGCATCCTCTCGGGCATGACAGAGGCGTCGCAGGATTCAACCTCTCATGCCCGCGACGGGAATCACCTGAAGTCTGTGCACAGGCACTGAGCAGGCGCGGGAAATCTCCGCCTCTGTCCGCGTTCTGACCGGCCACCGGCTACGAGGCAGCTAACCGTTCGGCTTGTTGCCACACCCCCGCGGCGCGCGCGTTTGTCAGAAATCCTGTCGGTGCGGCTTCCCTCGTCGTCACCCGTCCCGTGAAGGGCAGGACCAGCTAGACCGCCCCGATACCGTTGCGAACGCGATGGTCTTCATTCACACCGATTCCATTGCACGCGACGAGGCGGATGAACGGCGGGATCTTGCGAGGGTCGTCCTTCTGCGCCGCACTCGCGGATTCCATGATCACATTTGGGCCAGAAGCCCGCTTTGCGCAGCGTTGCCACAATGCTGAGCTTGTCTTTGGGGCAGCAGATCAGCCGGTCCGTCGTTCGATCCAGTGAGCTATCTGAGCCGGCGCAGGACCTGTGAGCTGTGGGCATTCATGCCGACGGCAGACGAATGGGCATGCTGTATCGCGAGGCCTCCTAACGGATGTTCAGGAGCCTTGCGGCCGTCATTGCGAATTGTTATCATTTGCATCCACTCTGGTGTACTTGAGCTGAAATGAAGCGGCTTCTGCTGGTCATTACCCTCGCGATGCTTCCTACCCTAGGCCCCGCTGCGGAACCCGTCTTCAGCCTGGTCATCCAGAATCACCGGTTCACGCCCGAGGAACTCGTCGTACCTGCGGGAAAGAAGATCCGACTGAGCGTCGAGAACCGCGATGCCGCGCCTGAGGAGTTCGAAAGCTACGCGCTCAATCGCGAGAAGCTGATAGCAGGCAAATCGTCCGCCATCGTCTGGATCGGCCCTCTTTCGCCCGGGCGCTACGCCTTCTTCGGCGACTTCAACCAGAAGACCGCACAAGGCGTCATCGTCGCGCGCTGACCGCCGGGAGTCCGCCATGTTTGCCAGCGCGATCATCGTATTCCGCGAGGTGCTCGAGGCCGCGATCCTGATCGGGATCCTGGCCGCCGCCACGCGTGAGGTGCCGGGCAGGACGCGCTGGCTGATGGGTGGCGTCTTTGCAGGTCTTGCAGCTGCGGGAATCGTCGCGGCCTTCGCTGAAACGATTGCGAATGCCGTCAGCGGAGTCGGTCAGGAGATCTTCAATGCGGCAGTCCTCGGCACGGCCGTCGTGATGCTCGCGTGGCACAACCTGTGGATGTCCAGACATGGGGCTTCGCTTGCCGCGGAAGCGCGCGGCGTGGGCAATCAGGTGCGTGAAGGTCGAAGCGAACGCTCGGTGCTGCTGGTAGTCGTGGGCCTCGCCGTGCTTCGCGAGGGCGCCGAGACCGTGCTCTTTCTGTTCGGCGTCGCATCGTCCGAGACCGGCGCCACCAGCATGCTCGTGGGTGGTGGTGCGGGATTGCTCTGCGGCGTGCTGGCAGGCTATGCGCTGTACGCCGGCTTGCTGCGTATTCCGCTGCACCAGCTATTCCGGATCACCAGCCTCCTCGTGCTGCTGATCGCCGCCGGCATGGCGTCCCAGGCGACGCGCTTCCTCATACAGGCAGATCTGCTGCCGAGCCTCGCCGCCCCGCTGTGGGATACCTCGTCGATCATCGCGCAGTCGTCGATCACCGGCGTGTTGCTGCATGGGTTCATCGGCTATGACGCGCGCCCAGCCGGCATGCAGGTCGTGGTCTACCTGATCGTTCTGATATCCATAGGTATTGGCATGAGATACGTCAACCGAATGCAAAGGCAGACTGGTGAAGTGCGGAGCCGGTCATGAAGCGACAGATACTGACCGCATTCTTGGCGACCGGACTGACTGCGGTAACGTGGGCCGGTCCTTCGGACTACGTTTATGTGCCAGCCGTCGAGTACGGCGAACGCGAGGTCGATTTCAAGTACGGCAATGCCTCGGCGGAAGGTGGATCGGACGAACAGGCAGCCAGCCTCGGCTTCGGCTACGGCGTCAAGCGCTGGTGGTTTACCGAGCTCTACGTCAAGTACAAGCGTGAGGACGGACGCACATTCTTCGACGCCTTCGAGTGGGAGAACAAGTTTCAGCTGACCGAGACAGGACGTTATCCCGTCGATGTTGGCTGGCTCGTGGAGCTGGAGCGGCCAAAGGATCGAACCGAAGGCTATGAGCTGAAGCTGGGCCCTCTCTTCCAGAAGGAATTCGGCCGGCTGCAGTTGAACACCAATATCCTGCTAGAACGCGTGTTTCACTCGCTCGACAGCAATGGGACAACGCTGGGCTACCAATGGCAGGTCAAGTACCGCTGGCGTCAGGAACTGGAGTTGGGCGCGCAGGGCCTCGGCGACTTAGGCGAATGGAATGACTGGGCGCCCTCTTCTCAGCAGAGCCACCGATGGGGTCCCGCAGTATTTGGCAAGATCGCACTCGAAGGACGCCAGGCCATTCGTTATAACGCCGCACTCCTGCTGGGCCTCACCAATGGGTCACCCGATCGCACGTTTCGCCTGCAAGTGGAATATGAGTTCTAGAAGAAACCCATGGGCAGCAGGCAGTCTCGACCTTGATCTGGCGCTCTAGGATTCACGTAGCCAATTCCTGCGGAGTTTCGGACCTGCGCTGATGAAGCGCGTTCAGTCAGCAGGCCCATGCCAACGACGCCTTCCCTAATTCGGACGCCAGTTCAGCCCCTGAGTCTTAGTGCCAGCGCTGCATTTCTAGGGCCCCGTAACGCGGATGGCTCTGTAACCCCACTTCTCACAGTGCCAGCAGGAATACCTGCAAATCCCGTTGTTCTTCCGCCGAAAGTCGAACCGGAATCCGATGTCCGCCGATATCCAGAAAATCCGTCCAGAAATCTGGGGGTACCAGCGGGGGTACCTGAATCTGGTAGGATCCGGATCACCCTCTCAAATCAATACCTTACCAGCAACTCTCGAGTCCTCTCCTGGGCACCATCCCTCGCCGAACTCAACCC
>CAYWDZ010000049.1:0-1874 GCA_964456255.1 uncultured Steroidobacteraceae bacterium
TGCTGCTCGGCATCACCAAGGCCTCGCTGGCGACCGAGTCGTTCATCTCGGCGGCTTCCTTCCAGGAAACCACGCGCGTGCTGACCGAAGCCGCGGTGCGCGGCCTGAAGGACGACCTGCGCGGCCTGAAGGAGAACGTCATCGTCGGCCGGTTGATTCCGGCGGGCACGGGCTTCGCGGCGCACGAGCACCGTCGCAAGAAGATCCTGGAGTCCAACCGCCGCGGCTACATGGACGTGAGCGGCGGTGTGGTCGATGCCGACGAGGCTCCGGTGGGCGAGGAAGCCGACGCGTAAGGTCTGGCGCTGACACGAGCCTCAAGTGAAAGCGGGGCGCACTGGCGAGAGCTGGTGCGCCCTTTTTCACGTCCAGGCGAAGCCGTTATATTGGCTGCATCCACATGGGGGAATGGCCATCAGATACTTTCTGGCAAGACTTGCAGACCTGGTGCGGTTGCGGCGCCCCGCGTTTGCCGCGGGAACGACCGTTTCGGCGCGCATCCAGTGGCGCGGCAGGGGCGCGAGAATTCTGCTTTCAAACGGCGAATCGATCTTCCTGCGCCACCGTTACCGCGACATCGAGCGACCGCCGACGGATGACTTCGCCGCCTTCGCGCTGGCCGCGATCGCGCAGAGCGACGGGGTGGCGTTCCGCCTCGACGGTGCGGTATCGCAGTCGGCCATCGACAGCCTGCATCGCCTGGAAAGCGTGTACCGCGACTGGGGAATGCTGGCGCCCGGCCGGCACTGGATCGAGGCGGAGCGCGTTGTTGCAGGACCCTCGCCCTTGCCGGGAAAGCTCATGTGCCTGAGCGGCGGCATGGATTCCACCTATGCCGCGTTCTCCGATGAACGACGGGAAGGAGCGGCGGCCCTGCTGGTCGCCGGCGCCGACTATCGCAAGCTGTATGGGCCCGGCTTCCGCGAAGTGGAGCAGCGGGTCGGGCGCATTGCGCAGGAACTGGGCCTTTCCATGGAGGTGGTCGAGACGGATATCCGCAAGTTCCGGATGAACTGGCGCATGGTGCACCCGATGGTGCTGGCCGCCTGCGCGCACCTGCTGTCGCGGCAGTACGGGCACCTGAACATCGCCGCCGACTTCAGCCTGGAGCAGGAGCGCACGCTCGGGCCCTGGGGCAACCACTCGCTGGTGGTACCAAACCTTTCCGGTGATGCGATGAAGGTCCGGCAGCGTGGCGAACAGGTCGCGCGCGTGGAGAAGTACCGGCAGGTCGTTGCCGCTGCCCCGGCACTGGTCCCGATCATCACGGTGTGCTTCAAGGACAAGTCCCACGGTGGCAACTGCGGTCGCTGCTACAAGTGCCTCATCCACCGCATCGCCATCGGCATTGCCGGCGGTGATGTATCCGGTGTGTTCGAGCACATGCCGGATCCGGCTGCGGCCCTGTCTTCGCTGCCGATCCCCGCGGATCCCGTGGTTGCCGCGCCGTCGCGACTTTTTGACGAGGACTTGCTGCGCAACCTGCCTGCGGACTCGCCGCTCATTGCCGTACTCCACAAGCGCAAGGAAGCCCGGGAGAAGGCGGGTGCGTCAAGCCGGCCTTCCGCGCAACGTGGGTCCGCATAGTGTCGTCGCGTCCTTGCATCCGACTTCGGGGCTGCCGCAAGACCGTGGGAATGACCGCTTCCGGCTCAAGCTAGTGCCGGATCGAGCCAGCGCAGCGACATGCACGAGAGGCCCGCATCGATCCGTGCGACCTGGGCCGTGGGCAGCCTAACGACATTCAATCCGTGACCAGCGAGCAGATCTGCAGTGCGCGGGCACTCCGCCCTGACCAATACAAGATCATTCACGCGCAGTACATTGGCGGCAGTCGGTTCTTCGCCGGGCACGATGAGTTTCCGGCAATGATC
>CAYWDZ010000049.1:1974-17515 GCA_964456255.1 uncultured Steroidobacteraceae bacterium
GTACATTGGCGGCAGTCGGTTCTTCGCCGGGCACGATGAGTTTCCGGCAATGATCAAACATTCCGGATCGAGCCAGGTTTTCGGTGACCAGGACGGTCTCCTCGTCGATCAGTGCGCAATCTGATTTGAGGTGCAGTGTCCCGCGCGGTGTGCGAACCACCTGGCTCGCGAATCCGAGCGACGCCAGCAACGTCTTCAGTGCAACTGCACCAGGCTCATCGGTGCGCGCCGACAGGCCTATGAGTACACCCCATGGGGTGACGAGGACATCGCCCCCGTCTGCATGGCCGTGAGCCAGGTGGAGCAGCTGCGGAAAGCGAGCGGCAAGTGCCGGCGCGAGCGCTGCAGCTTCCTCCGTGCGGCTGGTTGCTCCGGGGCGCAGAAGAATTGCCGCCCGGCTGAATACCAGCGCGGGGTCTTCAACGAAGACGGAGTCCGGAAACTGCTCGAGGGCTTCCAGTACCGTCACCCGCACGCCGGCGGCTCCCAGTGCACTGACGTAGGCCTCGTGCTCGGCCAGCAGCTTCCCGAACACCGGCGAGGGTCCGCCGCCGGCGCGCAGTCCATCCACGACGCTGCTGCCAGGCAGGCGAACGATCGCCGAGTTGAAATCGAATACTCGCATGCAGGTCTCTTGCGCGGAGTATTGCAGAAGCCCTGGCCGCGCTCCTGTTCCTTCAGGCCAACGCCCGACTGGTGAGACGTGTGAAATACGTCGGTGGAACTTTCTGAATCACAGCAGCGGCGCCGACGAACTTGTTGACTGTGTCCATGCGACTGCTAGCCTCAGTGACAACACAGTCGGGGGATCAATGAAGAAGACACGGCGGCGTGGCTTTGCCGCAGCCGCAATGACATGCGCGTTCATCGCAAGTGTGGCGCTGAACGTCATGGCGGCCGGCGCGACTCCCGGCTGGTGGAAGGAAAGTTCGGGCGCCGAATTCCCGCTCGAACTCCAGTACCCGGATGCGCATGGCCAGATCGGCATCGTCAGCGTGAAGCCGACCGACACGCGCGGACATCCGTTCTTCGAACCCATGGGAACCAATGGCAGGGCGTGCATCACCTGCCATCAACCCGCCAACAGCATGAGCCTGTCGGTGGATACCGTGCAGCGGCGCTGGAAAGACGCCGGCAGCAAGGACGCTCTGTTCGCCATGGTCGATGGCGCCAACTGCCCGAACCTGAAGCCCGAAGACGAGCGTTCTCATTCGATGCTGCTGCAGCACGGGCTGTTCCGCATCGGCATGCCGTGGCCGCCGCGCGATGCGAATGGCCAGCCGATCAAGCCGGAGTTCTCGATCGAAGTCGTCAGGGATCCTGCCGGATGCAATCTTGATCCGCGTTACGGGATCAAGAGCGATACGCCAACCGTTTCCGTCTACCGCCGTCCGCGCATGACCGCCAACCTGCGCTACGTGACGACGTCGTTCTCGCTGTCGGGGCGCTTCGATGGCAAGACCGGTTTGCCGCTGGCGGTCGACCCGAAGACGGGGAAGAGAGTAGGACTTCCCATCATGTCCGATGCGCGCGTCACCACACTCGAGGCGCAGGCCCGCGACGCAATCAGGAACCACATGCAGTCCAGTGCGCCCGTGCCCGAGGACAGGATCAAGGGCATCGTGGATTTCGAAAGCCAGGTCTACTCGGCGCAGGTTGCGCATCCGCTGGCCGGCAGCTTCACCGCGAAGGGCACGCCCAGGGCGCTCGGGCCGGTGGCCCTGCGCGATGGTGAGGCCATCGTGGCCGGGTTCAACTACAACAACCCGGTGTTCTTCTCGTTTGACGAGTGGAAGACGCCGCATCCAGGGGATACGCCCGAGCAGGCCGGGTTCCGCGCGTCGGTGGCGCGAGGTTACGACGTGTTCTTCGTGCGCCCCATGTGGATCAGCGATGTCTCCTGGTTCAATTCGATCGGCATGGGCAATCCGTACAAGCGGACCTGCGCGATCTGCCACAGCGTTCATCTCACGGGCAACGATATTTCTCCGGGCGTGATGGACATTGGCGTCAACAACGTGCCGACCGGGAACTCCTCGATTGATACCGCGGACCTGCCAGTGTTCCGCGTAACCTGCGACAAGGCCGCGCCCGGCCATCCCTATCTGGGGCGCGAGTTCCTGACGCACGACCCGGGCCGCGCGCTGATCACGGGCAAGTGCTTCGACATCGGGGCGCTGGTCATGCAGCAGTTGCGCGGCCTGTCGGCGCGCGCGCCGTACTTCTCGAATGGCTCAGCGAAGGATCTCGCCGCGGTGGTGGAGTTCTATGACCTGCGCTTCGACATGAAGATGACGGACCGCGAGAAGAAAGATCTCGAGAATTTCCTCAGCGTGCTGTGAGAGCAGGGGAGCACATGAAGCATTTCGACAGACCGTATCGCAGCATCGTGGGCAGCACCTCCGGCTTGCTGGCCGCGGTGGCTGCCACCGGAATCTGCGCCGCTGCAGAGGCAGCCGCACCGCCCACGGAGCGCAATTTCGTTGCCTGCCCCATCGTGCTGGATACCGAGGACGTGCCCTGCTGGGTGGCCGAGTACGAGGGCGAGCGCTACTTCCTCGCGGTGCAGACCGGTCGATCGGCAGGCGTCACGTTTGTTCCGCAGCTCAAGCATCGGGTGCTGGTGGAAGGCACCGTGAAAGCGGATGCGCCCCGCATGTGCGGCGGCATCGTGCTCGGCCCGGTGAAGCTTTCGGTGTTTCCCGACGTGGAGCCGGATTGCGGCAGGATGCTCCCCGGCGATGGCTACAAGGTCACCGGTCCGCGGCCCATCGGCCCTGACGGGATTCCGCCCGGGGGCACGACCACGGCCACGCGCGTGTCCCGCGCCGGGGTGCCCGGACGGGCGCAGCAGGAAGCCCTCATGAAGGCCGAAGCGGCCGCCGGCAAGCCGCGCGAGTTCGAGATCCTCTATTTCTTCGGGTCCAACTACCTGCCATTCCCGGTCGAGCAGGCATCCGTGGACCAAGCGGCCGACTACTACGCGGCCTCGGCTGGTGCCACGGTCGTGGTGACCGGATATCGCGGCGAGGCGCTGCTCTCCAATGGCCAGAAGCTGGTGGAAGAGCAACCCCTTGCCAGGCAGCGCGCCGAAAAGGTGGCGGACATCCTCGCGAACTTCGGGGTTCCAAAGGACCGCATCGCCGTACGCTGGGTCGATACGCCGCAGAACAACCAGGGCGTGCTGGACTGGAAGAAGCGCCGCGTCACGGTGCTGGTGACGCCTTCGGCTCCGGCAACCGGCCCGAACTGACCACGGCTCCGGCGGCAGGCTCCGGGGTGGTAATCTCTGCGCCAGCATCACGAAGCCAGTGTCTTGCAGGAGCCTGACTTCGTCATCCGAAGCAAGCAATCAACGAGGGGGCGCAATGAACAAGTCGTTCAGAACCATGGCAGCGAGCCTGCTGCTGGGCACGGGGCTGGCACTGCTGGCGAATTCGACACTGGCCGCGTTGCCGGCGGACTTCGACGCCAAACTGGCGGCACGTCCCGAAGCCGACAAGGTGCGCGACGCCGCACGCCGGCCCAAGGAAAGCGTGCAGGAGCTGGGCCTGCAGGAAGGCATGACGGTGGTGGATGTCGCGGCCGGTGGCGGCTGGTTCACGCGCGTGCTGTCGGCGGCGGTGGGGCCCAAGGGCAAGGTCATCGCACAGTTCGGCCAGGGTGGGCTGCGCAACAACAACGGTCAGGCGCAGCGCGACATGGCGAAAGAACTGGGCAACGTCGAGCCGCTGTTCGATGCCGTGAGCAGCATTGCGCCGAATTCGGTCGATGCGGCGGTCACCGCGATGAACCTGCATGACGCCTACAACCGCAGCGAGGAAGCGGGCCTCGCTTTCATCAAGGACATCTACAACGTGCTCAAGCCCGGCGGCGTGGCAGCCATCATCGACCATGTTGGCAACGAGGGCGCGGACAACCGCACCCTGCACCGCATGACGCCGGCGGCGACCAAGGCGCTGATCGAGAAGGCCGGCTTCAAGATCGAGAAGGAGTCGAAGGTGCTGGCCCATCCGGAGGATGACCACACCAAGGGCTCGCATGACCAATCGCTGAATCGCACCACCGACCAGTTCTTCTTCGTGGTGCGTAAGCCGAAGTAGGGCAGGTGCGGTCAGCGCAATAACCAATCGGGGGGCAATCCATGATCATTCGCGCAGCAATCCGTGTGTGCACTGTCATGGTCCTCTCTGGCGCATTGCTGGGTGCGCAGGCAGCAAGTGCCCAGCAGCCACCCGCCTCGCGCGCTGGTGGACCCAACCGCGCAATGGGGCCGCCCGGAGCTGCACAGAACGACGGGCCGGATACTCCCGGCACCGGCGCCTATCCCGCGATGAAGGAAGAGGTGGCATCACTGCCTGACCATGTGGTGTATCGACCGGCCAATGTCGCGGCGCTGGGTTCGCTGAAGCTGGGCGTGGTCGCGTGGGGCAACGGCGGCTGCTCGGACGATGCGGCCAGTACGCGCAATCACCTGCTGGAGCTGGCGTCGCATGGCTACCTGGTGATCGCCTCCGGTCGCATCTACAGCGGCCCGGGCGCGCATCCTGCCCCCGCGGAGCCGAAACCATTCCCGCGTACACCGACCGTGGCCCTGACACAGGCCATCGACTGGGCCCTGGCCGAGAACAAGCGCCAGGGTAGCCCCTACTTCGGGCGCATCGATCCGCAGGCGATTGCCGTCTCCGGCTTCAGCTGTGGCGGGCTGCAGGCGGCACTGGTCGCCAACGATCCGCGCGTCGCGACGCTGATCATGCAGAACACCGGCACTTATGACGGCGAGCGCGCCACCATGCCTGGCCTCAAGGTGCCGAAGTCCACCCTGAAGAGCTACCACACGCCAGTGCTGTACATCCTGGGCGGCCCCACCGATGTCGCGTACGAGAACGGGATGGAGGACTTCAGGCTGATCGACCATGTGCCCGTCGCAGTGGCCAACCTGCCGGTCGGGCATGGCGGCACTTATCACGAGCCCAATGGTGGTGCCGCTGCCCAGGTGGCCGTGGCCTGGCTCGACTGGCAGTTGCGTGGCGACGCCAGGGCGAAGGCGCAGTTCGTGGGCGAGAACTGCGGACTGTGCAGGGACGACAAGTGGACACTGCAGCGGAAGAATTTCCCGGCGCGGTGATCGGCAAGTGAAAGCCTCGCTTGCCGCTCTCGGCATCTTCTGCATCGTTCCAGTGATTGCCGCGGCGGCCCAGCCGGCCGCCAACCCGGACCATGACGAGATGCTGGCGAAGCTGCAGATCACGGCGCCGCTGCGACCCGGTCCGGCGGGCCGGCTCAATGCCGATGGCAGTGTCCCGGACAATTACGCGAACTACGACGAAAGCAAGGCCACGGCGAAATCGCCGGTGCCACCGCTGCTGGTGATGAACGATGGCCGCAGGATCACCAACCCCGCCATGTGGGAACAGCGCCGCGCGGAGCTGTTCGAGATCTTCGACCGCGAGTTCTACGGCCGGCTGCCGCAGGCGGCGCGAACCATCAAGGTGAGCTGGGAAGTGACCGCCACCACCGCAGGCATGAGCGGCGACATTCCCGTGATCACGCGTACGCTGGTCGGTCATGTCGATCCGACGTATTACCCGGCGATCCAGGTGAACATCGCGGCGTCGGTCACCACGCCAGCGAAGGCGGCCGGCAAGGTGCCGGTCATCATCCAGTGGGGCGGCGGCGGTCCGGGTCGCGCGGGTGGCGCCGGGCCAGCGTGGCAGCAGAGCGCGATCGCGCAGGGCTGGGGTTACGGCAGCCTGAATCCGGGCAGCATCCAGGCCGACAGCGGCGCGAACAACCAGCTCAGGCAGGGCATCATCGGGCTCATCAACAAGGGTGAGGCGCGCAAGGTCGATGACTGGGGCGCGCTGCGCGCCTGGGCCTGGGGCGCGAGCCGCCTGATGGATTTCTTCGAGACGGATGCGCTGGTGGACGCAAGGCAGGTCGCCTTCGAGGGCCACTCGCGTTATGGCAAGGCCACTCTGGTGACACTGGTTTACGAGCCGCGCGTGTTGACGGGTTTTGTCAGTTCCTCGGGCGAGGGCGGCGCGAAGCTGTGGCGTCATCTCGTCGGCGAGCAGGTCGAGACCATCGCCGGCGCCGGTGAGTATCACTGGATGACGCCCAACTTCATGCGCTACGCCGGACCGCTGACCGTGGATGATCTGCCCGCCGATGCGCACCAGTTCATTGCGCTCATCGCGCCGCGTCCGGTGTTCATCAGCGGCGGCGAATACGTGGAATTCAACGGTGCCCGCGAGGGTTCGCGCTGGAGCGGCGAGTCGTGGCAGGACACGCCCGGCACCTTCATGGCCACTGCCGGCGCCAGCCCGGTGTGGAAGTTGCTGGGGAAGAAGCCACTCGGCAACCAGGCTCTGGGCATCACCTTCGACAACGTGCCTGATCCCATCGCCATCAAGGCGCAGATGCCGCCGCCGCTCACGCCGCTGATCGACGGGGACATCGCCTTCCGCCAGCACGACCAGGGTCACACCGACGCGCCGAACTGGCCGACGTTCCTCGAATTCTGCGGCCGCTACTTCAAGTCGCCGGGATTCAGGCGGGAATGACGTGGAACTGCTGACCGTCCGGACCATCGGGCTCGTGCTTGGCCTGTCCTTCTTCTTCGGCCTCGCGTTCGAAGGGTTCTACGGCAACTCCGCACAGAGTCGACCAGGCGGAGTGCGCACGTTTCCGCTGCTCGCGCTGTCCGGTGCGCTGCTGTACAGCTTCGATCCCGACCATGCCGTGGTGTTCTGCGTGGGCCTGGTGGTGCTCGGCGCGTGGCTGTACCCGTACTACCAGAACGAGGTCACGCGCGGCACACCCAGCGGCGAGGTGCCGGATGGAATCATGGTGCCGATCTGCAATCTCGTGGCCTATGCACTCGGGCCGCTGGTGCTGGCTGGTCCGCAGTGGCTGGCCATCGGCATGACGGTGCTCGCGGTGGTGCTGCTGCAGGCGCGCGACCTGCTGCATGGGCTCGCGAAGCGGATTCCGGGCCAGGAGATCTTCACGCTGGCGCAGTTCCTGGTGTTGATCGGCGTGATCCTGCCGCTGCTGCCCAAGGCGGCGGTGACGACGCTGACGCCCATCACGCCGTTCCAGGTGTGGCTCGCGGTGGTGGTGGTGTCGTCGCTTTCTTATGGCAGCTATCTGCTGCGCAAGTTCGTGTCGGCGGGCCAGAGCCTGTTCTTCACCTCGGTGCTGGGCGGTCTGTATTCCTCGACCGTGACCACGGTCGTGCTCGCGCGCCGGCTCGCGCAGAACCCGGTGAATCGCAATGAATTCCAGTCCGGCATCGTGCTCGCTACCGCGCTGATGTATCTGCGCATCGGCGTTGTCATCGCGCTGTTCAACCTGCCGCTGGCGTTGCGGCTTGCCGTGCCGTTGTTCGTGCTGGCGCTGGCCGGCGGCGTGCTCGCGGTGCTGTGCCTGCGCCTGGGCAGGCAGCCCGACGGCGGCAACGTATCCGCCATGCCCAAGCCGGCCAATCCACTGGAACTGCGCTCGGCACTGGTTTTCGCGGTGCTGTTCGTGGTGATCTCGATCGTCACCACCTGGGTCGAAGGCCGTTACGGGGACGCCGGCGTCTATGCGCTGGCGGCCGTGGTGGGTGTGACGGACATCGATCCCTTTGTGCTGGGCGTGGCGCAGGGGGGCGCCGCGGACCTGGGCCTGGCCAGTGCCGCGGCCGCCGTGCTCATTGCCGCCTCGTCGAACAACCTGCTCAAGGCCATCTACGCCGCCAGCTTTGCCGGCTGGCGGCACAGCATGGCCAGTGTTGCCTCCCTGGTGCTGCTCGCGGTGCTGGGATTCGGCACGGCCGCCTGGCTGGGGTAGGGCGGATGGAGCTGCCCATCAGCCCCAGCAGGTTCGAGCGGCTGGAGGAGGAGCGGCGGGCGCAACGCGCCTGGATTCTCAGGCAATCCGCGTTTGCCCCGGTCGTCGAAGCGCAGCTGTGTCGCGAGTTCATCGAGCCGCAGGCCGCTGCCGACCTGGAAGCGCGCGAGCTCCAGAGCATCCTGCGCTTCGCGATGTCCGAGGTGCCGTTCTATCGCGAGGGCGAGGCGTGGCGCGGACGCCGGATCGACAAGCCCGTCACCCGGGACATGCTCGCCACGCTGCCGGTCACCGGCAAGACTGAGCTGCGCGAGCAGTTCGAAGCCTTCAATGCCGAGCGCCTTCCGCAGGGCGAGCGCGTCTATTACGAGACCAAATCCACGGGGACGACCGGCACGCCGGCACGCGTGCGGTTCGGCATGCAGGCGGGCCTGGCATTCGGACTTCTTGCGCAGCGATTGAACCGCTGGGCGCGCTTCGATCCGATGCAGAAGCAGGCCGTCATCCGCCAGGCACGTGTACTGCCGCGCAATC
The DNA here is from genome assembly GCA_964456255.1 of uncultured Steroidobacteraceae bacterium. GTDB lineage: Bacteria > Pseudomonadota > Gammaproteobacteria > Steroidobacterales > Steroidobacteraceae > ZC4RG30. The sequence goes on from CAYWDZ010000049.1 coordinate 10,348, forward strand.
CGGATGGTTCGATGCTCCGGGATGGGCAGGTGCAGCAGCTTGACGGCTGGATGTATGTCCGCGACTTCTACCGCACCGGCCCGCAGGTGGGCATCACCCGCGGCAACCCGCTGGAGTTCCAGCTCGACTGGCTGCGCGCGGAGCGCCCGGCCTACCTGATGACATCGCCCACGCTGCTGGAGGCGCTGGTGTACGCGGCGCAGGGCAAGCCGGTCGACAGCCTGCAGGGGTTCCGCGTCATCGCCGCGACGCTGATCGAGGCCGCGCGCCGGCAGATCGAATCGGCCACGGGCCTGGCCGTGCAGCAACCCTACGGCCTCAACGAGATCGGTGCCGTGGCCTCCCGTTGTGCGGCCGGCCGTTATCACGTGAATGCCGAGCACTGCGTCGTCGAAATCGTGGATGAGCATGATCGCCCGTGCAGGCCCGGAGAATTCGGGCGCGTGCTGGTCACCGCACTCACCAATGTGGTGATGCCGCTGATCCGTTACGACACCGGCGATGTGGCCGAGGTCGTGGCGGGCGATTGCGCGTGCGGCAGGACCTTGCCGTCTTTCGGCCGCATCATGGGGCGCTATCGCGCCACGCAGTACACGCCGGAAGGCACGACGCGCCGGCTCGACCTGTTGTTCGACACGATCCGCTCCCAGCCGTTGCACGTGCTGGAGAAGCTGCGCGAGTACCAGCTGCACCAGTACCTCGACGGCCGCTTCGAGCTGCGCCTGGCCACATTGGGTGAGCCTGACTCGCGCCTCATCAGCATCCTGCGCGAGGTCTGGGACAGGGAGGCAGGGGATGCCTTGCTCGAGATCATTCGCGTGGATGCGATCGCCAGGACGCCGGGCCGCAAGACCCAGGAATTCACCTCGGAGTTCTTTCCGCCAGTGGAGCCTGGCGGATGAGGCGACCTGGAGACTGAACCGCATCGCCGCGCCCACCCTGTGGGGGAAGGGCGCGGCAAAGGGACATCAGAACGAGAACTTCAGTCCAAGCGCGAACTGATTGTAGTCGCTGGTCTCGAAGACGTTGTTGAATCGCGTGTAGCTCAGACGCACCGCGACGCTTGACGAAACCGCCCAGGTCGCGCCGACACCGACGAGTGTTCCGGTCTTGGAGTCCGTCCCCGAGAGAGACGGGATATCCGAGCCGTCGACGCTTCCACCACCGCTGACCTTGTTCTTGCTGAACATGGCGCCAATGCGGCCATCCAGCGAGAACGTGTCGTTCAGTGGCATCGAGCCGACGAGGGACACGGCCGGACCTCGTGGTTTGACGGAAAGGTCCACCGCGAAGTCCGCGGTGCCTTCGCCGCCGTCGGTCACGGTGCCGCTGGCCGTGTAGGCCGACTTGCCCAGATCAATGTATGCCGCCTCAATGGCGAACCGCTCGCTGACCTGGTAGCCGACCGCGAACTCGAAACCCGTGTCCTTCTTGTCGAGGTCCGAAGCCAGGTCGAGCACATCAAGGCCTTCTTCGCCGAAGGTGCTGATGAACACATCGTCGAAACGGGACTGGCTGGCGTCCAGCGAGTTCATGCTGACGGTGCCGGCCACATACCAGCCGGGCTCCGCGGCCGAAGCCGTTCCCGCGGCGGCGAGGAGCGAAGCAGCAACCGCTGCGGCCACGGTCGTGCGCCCTGCGTTGTTGTTTGCAATCACGATGAATCTGCCTCTTGTGCTTGTTGGTTGTGAATCCTGCCCGAATCCAGCGGCGGGGCCGGCGGCCGAAAACGGCTGCCCGGGTGCCTTTCTTCTACCCGCGGCTACTCTACAGCAGGGCCCGCATGGCTGTCATGAGCGTCAACCAGTGGGGTCCAACGACGGTCCCGCGCCGCGATACACTGCCCGGACTGCAGGATCAGACTGGCCAAGAGCGGCGGCAATTGGATCACTGGCGTCGATATCACGCTGAATGGTGGCGCATACAGCCGCCGCTGCGCCCGGACCCGGACGTGGTTGATGCCATCCGGCGCCTGGCCGGCGGGAGGCAGGCGCGCGTGCGCCTGCTGGGAGTCACCCCCGAACTGGCCAATGCTTTCGACTCGGTCGAAGCCATCGACAAGAGCCCGACCATGATCGGCACGGTGTGGCCCGGCGACTCGGCCACACGGACAGCCGTGCTCGGAGACTGGTTGCAGATGGAACCGGCCGCCCGGCCTTTCGATGCCGTGGTCGGTGACGGCAGCCTCAGCAATGTCAGCTACCCGCATGAAGTGCGCGAGGTGCTGCTGCGATCCTGCCGGAGCCTGCGCCCCGCTGGCCGGCTCGTGTTCCGCCTGTTCGAACGGCCCGATGTGCCCATTGCCATGGATGAACTGCGCGCGCTGGCCGCAGGGCCTGCACCGCTCAACTTCCATGCGTTCAAGTGGAAGCTGGCGATGCACCTGGCGGGCGTCACCAGCGCGACGATTCCCGTGCGGGAGATCCGGGCGCTGTTCGATGCAGCCTTTGCTGATCGTGACGGGCTGGCCGATCGAACCGGCTGGCCTCGTCCGCTCATCGATACCATCGACATGTATCGGGACTCCGATGTCCGCTACACATTCATGACGCGCGCGGAACTGCTTGCAGTGCTGCCCGAAGGGATTGCCGAAGCCCGGCTGGAGCCCTGTGGCCATTACGATCTGGCCGAGGCCTGCCCGCTCTTGTGCCTGGTGAAGTCATGAGCGGGATGAATGAGGCCAATGCCCTGGCCATGCTCGTGCGGGAGCTGCAAGTCTCCGAGCGGCTTCCCGAGCAGGAGATGCAGGCGCGCCAGTCGCGACAGATCGCGGCGCTGGTGGCGCACCACGCGCGGCATACACCCGCATTTGGTGCGCGCCTGGCGCGCGCACGCCTGCGCGCGGACAGGATCGACTCGGTCGGCGCGCTGTCTGCCCTCCCGCCACTGACACGACGCGAGATCCAGGACCTGGGCCCGAACCTGTTCAGCCGGCGCACGCCGCCGCAACACGGCGCGACCGGCAAGACGAGTACTTCCGGCTCGACCGGTGAGCCGGTAACCGTCATGAAGACGCAGTACACCGCGCTGTGCTGGGCCGCCTTCACGGCGCGGGATCATCGCTGGCATGGGCGCGACGTCACCGCCCGCATGGTGTCGATCCGCCCCACCATCACCCAGCCCATGTCGCTACCGGACTGGGGCTACCCCATGGCGCTGCTGGGCCGGACCGGCCCCGCACTGGGGCTGCCGGCCTTGATGGATGTCAGTGAACACGTGCGTCACATCGATGCGTTCGCTCCCGACACGCTGCTGGTGTTTCCCAGTCTGCTGGCCGCGCTCGTGGCCGAGTGGGATCGACGCGGCGCCGCGCCGCGCGGGCTTGCACATCTGAAGACCATCGGCGAGACGGTCGGCGACAGTCTGCGCGCCGAGGCGCGCCGCGTCTGCAACCTCGGCATCGAGGACAGCTACACCTCGCAGGAATGCGGCACGATGGCGGTGCAGTGCCAGGAAGGTGGCCAGTACCACGTGATGGCCGAGGCCACGATCATCGAAGTGCTGGATGCAGACGGGCAGCCCTGCCGGCCCGGGCAGATGGGCCGCATCGTGGTCACCGATCTTGCCAACTACGCCTCACCGATCATCCGCTACGACATCGGTGATTTCGCCGTCAGCGGTGAGCCCTGTGCCTGCGGCCGGACGCTGCCGACACTGGCTCGCATTGCGGGGCGTGCACGCAATCTGGTGGTGAAGCCCGACGGTGGTCGCCACTGGCCGATGGCCGGCTTTCACGATTTCCCCCGGGTTGCCCCAGTGCTGCAGTACCAGCTGATCCAGCACACCGTGGAGGAGGTTGAACTGCGGGTCTTCACACGCGCGGCGCTGGATGTCGCGCAGGAAGAAGCGCTCGCCGGCATCGTGCGGCGCGCGCTCGGCTTCGATGTTCGCGTGCGCGTGACGCGGCTCGATGCGCCGCTGCCGCGCGGCCAAGGTGGCAAGTTCGAGGATTTCATCAGTCACGTGCGCACTGCGTCCGCCATCGCGTAGCCGGGTGCGAGGTGCAGGATCGGGGCCGATACGAACTGCCGGCACTTCGAGCTCGCGCCCTATGGCATCCTGTCTGCCGCAGGAGGTGAGCAGCCATGATCGACCTGACCAGGCACCTGGTAACCCTTGGCGCACTTGCACTGACCGCGGCACCGGCTGTCGCGCAGATTCCGGTGGACGACCTGCGTGTGCGCCAGCTCGAAGCCGAAGTCCGCCGCCTGCAGCAGCAGGTGGATGCGCAGGCCCGTCGCATCGAACTGCTGGAACAGGCTGCGCGGCTCACTGCGCCCGGCCTGCCATCCGTGTCGGGCATTCGCGCTCCGGATCCCTCGCCGGTGTGGCTGGTCACCGCCAACTGGGATCGCGTGAAGCCGGGCATGACGCCGCAGGAGGTCATCGCCATCCTCGGCCGGCCGACGTCGACGCGCAATGACGACGACGGGAAGTTGCGCGTGATGTTCTATGCGATGGAACTCGGGCCGGAGAAATACCTCTCCGGAAACATCCGGCTGGATGATTCCGGCGTGGTGGAGATCAACCGCCCTGTATTGAAGTGACGGCCCGCGTCACTTGCCGACCTGCTTCTCGATGAAGTTCAGGATCGACTTGTAGCCATTGCCGCGCGTTCCCGTGGAGTGCTGGCCCCCGAACTCCTGGCCGAGCAGCTGGACCTGCGGGGAGTTGCCCGCATCCTTCAGCGCATTGCGCATGCTGGTGGTCTGCTCGGTGGGGAAGTTCTGGTCCTTCTGCTGGGGCATCAGCAGCACCCTGGCCTTGATGGAACCGGCGAGGCTGACGGGCGAACGTGCCTTCATGTCCTTCATGTCGGTGCCGAGCACCTGCGCCATGGACAGCGGCAGCGTCTGCTGGCCATCCTCAAACAGGGCGGGCAGGTCGTATACGCCCGATACGCCGACAACGCACTTGAACAGGTCCGGTGCATGTGCCGCGGCGACCATGGCCGAGTAGGCCCCGTAGCCGGTGCCGTAGAAGCAGACGCGTTCGGCATCGGCCACGCCGTCCTGGATGGCCCAGCGCACACCGTCGATGAAATCGTTCTGCGTCTCCCGTCCCCACTTCCCGTCGCCGGCGCGCTGGAATGCCGTACCGCGGCCCGGTGAGCCGCGGCGGTTGACCTGCAGCACCGCGTAGCCGCGCGAGGCAAAGAGCTGGCGCTCGTACTCGTAACTCGGGAGCGCGGGGTTGCCCAGCGGTCCGTCGTGCGCAATCACCACCAGTGGCAGTCCCGTGCGGGGTTTGCCGCTGGCGTCTTCGGGCGTGGTCAGGAAGCCGTGGATGGCAAGGCCATCACGCGAGCGGAATTCGATGGCATCGACCGGCGCGAGCCGTGTGCCCCGCAGCGTCGGGTAGGAGAAGAACCCGGCCAGCGATGTGACGGCCTTGACGTCCACCACCATGTACACGGGGGGTCTGCGCCCCGAACTGACCTGGGTAACCGCCACCGACATGTCGTCGGATGAGCTCACGATATCGACCTGTTCGCTGTTGACCTTCTGCGCCAGGGTGCGGTGCAGCTTCGCCAGCGGATGTTCCGGATCCGGGTACCAGTACACGGGGAAATGATCCGTGCCCTGGAACATCCAGGCCTTGCCGGCCGGGTCGATCGAGACCTTGTCCATGTCGGCGGTGGGGTGGCGGTACAGCACGCGTCGTGTCTTGTCCGCCGCATTCCATGCCACGACCGCACGCGTTGGCAGGTCGCGCCCGTCGAGCGCGTAATACTCCTCGCCATTGCCCGTCCATGCGACGGGTTGCAGGCCGCGCGCACCGGCGGGGCTCGCCACCGCGAGCTGCCACTCGCGGCCGCCCTCGCGAACCTCCGGCGCAAGGTAGTACACCACCTGCTTGTTCTCGGCGTTGATGCCCCAGGCCAGTGAGATGCGCCGCCCCGGGCCAAAGACGAATCTGCCGCCGTTCACCGGGAGCGTCGCCACGCGTGTCTGCTTCTCGTTCTCCAGGTCAAGCACAAAGGCGCCGGATCCCTCGCCATTGCCGCTCCGGCTGCGGTTGCGCCAGGTCTGGAACATCAGCAGGTTGGGGTCGCCGCCCACGCGGGTCTGGACCACGCGCACGGGCCCCAGGGCGTCCCGCCCCGGCCACTTGCCGCCATCGGCGGGGCCGCTGAGCGGCACCTGGGCGAGCGCCTCTTCATCGCGACGCAGCGTTTCGATCGGATCTCCCAGCCGCAGGTCTCCCTGATTGACGTAACGGAAGTTGCCGCCCTTGAGATCGGAAAGGGTGATGACACCCCAGGGTTCGAGCGTGCGCAGGAACGCCCGCTGCGGGTACTTGGGTTGCAGCACCAGCAGGCTGTCGTTGGCCCAATCGATGTCTGCCTGGCTGTAGGTGGCTGCCAGCGTGAACGTGGTGATGCGCTTCATCGAGGGGTATTCGATGACGCCCATCACCCGCTGGTAGTTGGCCATTTCCTCGATCCAGGCCATCGCGACGCGCTTGCCGTCGGGTGAGACCACGACACTGTCGTACTTGGGGAATTCGACGAAGTCTTCCAGCCGGATCTCGACCTTGGAAGCGATCAGGATTTCATCCAGCTCCTGCAGCTGGGGCCCGGGTGTAGCGGCAGAAAGTGTGGCGGCCAGCATGCATGTGGCCACCGCCAAAGCAGAACGCCTCATCTTCAGATCCCCCCTCTTTGTCAGGGGATCTTGGACGCGCGCCCCCGGAAAGGGAAGACCATCTGCCCGAAGAACCCTTCCGGTATGGATTCGTTCTTCAGGCCGAATCGGGCGGGCAGGCGCCCGGCAGGCATGTAATAGGTGCCGAACAGCCTGTCGATCCACGGGAACAGGCCCGCGAAGTTCTTGTCCAGACCCTCATCTTCTGATGTGTGATGCCAGCGATGAAACCGCGGGCTCGCGATGAGCGAGCCCAATGGACCGTAGCCCCACGAAACATTGGCGTGCAGCGTGATCGCGTAGAAGGTCAGGAACGGCACGTAGGCAGCGATGGCCAGCGTGCTGAAGCCGAGCAGCACCAGTATCGAGGCCTGCACCCAGCGCGTGATCCAGTCGTTGACCGGATGCAGGCGCACCGATGACAGCCAGTCCAGTTGCGTGGAGCAGTGATGCACGGCATGGAACCTCCACATCGTCCTGCCGTGGAACCAGCGGTGCAGCCAGTAGGCGATGAAGTCGCC
>CAYWDZ010000050.1:0-17446 GCA_964456255.1 uncultured Steroidobacteraceae bacterium
GATGTGGATCTCGGCCGCATTCAGCAGCGCGCCGAAGATCGAGGCCGAGAAATCGCTGCCATTGCGGCCCAGCGTGGTCTGCACGCCATGCGGATCGCGGGCCACGTAGCCAGGGATCACCAGCGTGCCGTCGAAATCCGCCGCGGCGCTCTGGGTGAGCCGCGCACGCGAGGCATCCCAGTCGACCACCGGCCCGAGCTGGTCCCATTCCACGACGAGCACGTCGCGTGCGTCGAGCCAGCGCATGGCCCTGCCGCCATTGCGTCGCGCAGCGAGGTAGGCCGCAAACAGGCTGGTCGACCACAGCTCGCCGTAGCCCGCCACCATGTCGCGCACGTTCTGCGCGGCCGAACGCATCAGGCTGGTGGTGTGCAGCACGCCCTCCAGGTCGGCGCGATCCTGGTCGAAACGGGCCAGCCACGCGCGCGCGGCGGGTGCGTCCAGCAGCGTCTCGGCGATGATCTGGTGGCGCTCGCGCAGCGCCAGCAACTGGGCCGCGACGCCCGGGTCCTGGCGCTCGGCCATGGTCACGAGACCCAGCAGCACATCCGTGACGCCCTTGGCCGCGGACAGCACCACGGCCAGCCGCGCATTGGGCTGGCTCTCGATGATGTCGGCAACCTTCGTGAAGCAGCCCGCGTCATAGACGCTGGTTCCGCCGAACTTGTGGACGACCCAGGCCGATTTACCCTTGGATGACATCGATTTGCTGGCTGAAGTTGTTGTTTAATGGGAAAAAACCCGCGAACTCTAAAGGGCCCCGCGTACCCATGCAAGCAAGCCTGACCGCATTTGTGCAAGCCGGATGAACATGGAGGCGGCACCGCATGTACTGGTGCTCGCGGCTGGCAGTGCCAGCCGCTTTGGCTCCCCCAAGCAACTGGTCCGGATCGGCGGCGAGGCGCTGCTGCAGCGGGCTGTGGCCCGTGCCACGGAGCTCGCCGGACACGCCGTCACTGTCGTGCTGGGCGCCCACGCCGGCCAGCTGACGCCGCTGGTGCGGCACAGCTCGGCCACGGTACTGATCAACCGCCATTGGCAGGAGGGCCTCGCCAGTTCACTGCGCCTCGGCATCGCTCACCTGCCGCCCGGGACGGAGGCAGTGCTGGTAACGCTCGCCGACCAGGCCGCCATCACCGCCTTCGACCTGCGACGTCTCGCCAGCGCCTGGCGCCGCCAGCCCGACTCGGTGATTGCTGCCAGCTACGACGGGCATACCGGCGTGCCGGCGATCTTTCCGGCCCACGCCTTCGGACTCCTGCAGGAACTGCGCGGCGACGTGGGCGCGCGCGCCGTGCTCTCGCACCTGGCTGACCGCGTGCTGCGCGTACCGATGCCCAATGCATCCATCGACATCGATGTGCCGGAAGACCTGCTCAAGCTCGAAACGGAGCCGAAGTAGCCAGCTGCCCACCGCGGGGTATCATCGGGCGAAGATGCAACGCCGCGCATTCCTGTATCGCTCACTCGCCGCGCTGGGCCAGCTCGGTCTTGGCGCATCGGCACTGGCCCAGGGCAGACCCGGCGCACCCTCCGTCACCATCGCCGCGGCCGGCGACACCGTGCTCGGTTTCAACCTGCAGGATCACTTCGACGAGCAGCTGGCGCTGGGCCGCACCCGCACGGAATTGTTTGACCTGTATGTGCGCGGAATCCGCGATGTGCTGGCGCAGGCGGATCTGGCCATCGTGAATCTGGAGTGCCCGTTCACCGAGCGCGGCGAGAAGCTGACGAAGAATTTCAACTTTCGGGCCCGCGCCGAGATGGTCGAAGTACTGAAGCGTGCTTCCATCGATGCAGTGACGGTTGCCAACAATCACGCCATGGACTACGGCGTCGACGGCATGAACGACACCCGCGCCACCCTGGACAAGGCAGGCATCGCCCACTTCGGCACCGGCGACAACCTCGCCGGGGCCCGTCGTCCACTCATCGTCGAGCGCAACGGCCTCACGATCGGCTTCCTGGGCTACTACTTCCAGGACGCTGCAGACATGCTCGAGCCCGCAGCGATCTATGCGCTCGATGACAAGCCAGGGGCTGCAGGCGTCTATACCGATCTGCGGCAGATCAAGGCCATGGTCAGCGAGGATGTCGCGGCACTCGCTGCGGACGTGGACGCCGTGATCCCGTTCTTTCACTGGGGCAAGGAAAGCCAGTACCTGGTGCGCGATTACCAGATCGAGATCGCACAGCTATGCATCAGGCGCGGTGCACGCGCCGTGCTCGGCGCGCATCCGCACCGCCTGCAGGGTGTGCAGGTATTCGACGGCGCGCCCATCTTCTATTCACTGGGCAACTTCATCTATGGCGGCGTGAAGAACCCCGGCGACACGCTCACCATGATTGCGCAGCTGACCATCGACCGGGAGCGCGTGACTGCCAGCGTCGTTCCGGTGCAGTTCACGAATTGGCCCGATGCACCCTTCCAGCCCTTCGTGCTCGCCGGCCAGGCACGCAACAAGGCCATCGCGCGGATCGCGGAACTCTCCGCGGGATTTCCCCACACGCTGCCGATGCTGCGCCGGGCCTAGTTCGTCGGCGTATACCAGATCGCCGAAGACCAGGCCCGCTCCTGGATGGTCAGCCGCTGCGCGGTCTCGGCCGCATCCATGTTCAGCGCCACGGCGTCGTAGACCTGGTGCCGCGGCGTGGGAATTTCCAGCACGCGCACGTAGTAGAACGCCGTCTGCGAGGCATCGAACTCCGGGTCCTTCCACACGGTGGCGAGCTGCGCCGCGCCGATCGTGTTCATGTAGGTCGCCGTGGAGGGATCCACCGTATTGCCGACCGCCGGCAACTTGCCATCGGCGCCGATGCGGCGCTGTCCCGACCAGGCCACATCGAAGATCTTCTCGTGGCTCTTGCCCGAATTGTCGAGCCAGCCCTTCACCACCTGGACACGATCCAGGTTCGCACCCTGTGGATCACGCACTGCGTGGATGAGCAAGGACACCGCCTTGCCCTGCGGCGCGCGTGCAAGATCCCCACCCATCGGCACGCCGCCCCTGTAGCCAACCTCGGCCACATCAACCACCTTCGCGTCCTTCGCCTGGAAGCCGAAGCCGCCGAACACGCGCAGCTGTATGCGCGTACCGGAGGTGGCATACACCTCCTTGCGCTTGAACGCGGCGGCGATGTCCTCGCGCGTATTGTCGCGCGCCCACACCGCGGCCAGACCCGACGCCGACAGTTCCCAGGCGTTGAGCGCGGCCGAGAGATTGGGCGCCCGGTTGCGCGGCGCCGCCTGACGCGCGGTCAGCGCCGAATCGCGCGCAATGGCGCCGCCAAATGCCTTCTCGTCGGTGGTCGACATGCCGGTGTGGATGTCGGAGCTGCCGATGAAGCCCAGCTTGTAGGGGTTGACGCCCAGCTCCTTGCCCAGCTCCAGCCCGGTGAGCAGCGCATAGCGCCCGTAGTCGGCCTTCGACGGCACCGGCTGCTTCGCCGTGAACAATCGCCGGAAGATCTCGAACTCCGCGAACTCGTCATTGGGCGAGAGCTCCGGCAGGGCTTCGGACGTGCCTTTCACCTGCGAGATCTCCATCACCGGCTCCCACCGTGCGCGCGTGCGCGCGTATTCGGCGGTGATGGGCCGCCCGTCGCTGTCGATGCGCTCGAACATCGTGCCGATGGACATGTTGGAGTTGTGCGGCATCGCGATGAAATCCGCGTTGATCGCCTTGGCGGTCTTCTCCAGCCAGGCCCACAGGTCCTCGGGACGCTGCGTGTCGATGTTGCTGATCGGGAAGAACTGCCGCAGCTTCTCGGCCGGGGCCGCCGAGAACACCACGCGGTGCAGGTTGCCGCTGTTGGGCTGGGCCGACCATTCCCAGCCGGCAAAGGCCGTGAACACGCCCGGCTGGTTGTTCTTCTCGGCCGCGGCGATCTCGTCCAGCCACGGCTGCATCATGATGGGCTTGTAGGTCTCCATCAGCTGGTCGCGGCTGAATTCCGCATTGCCGCCGAAGATCATGCGGAATACCGCGCCCGGATTCTCCAATGTCAGTGCCCGCAGACGCCTGCCCCGCTCGCTGGAAGTCAGGCGCGGGTCATCCTTCTGCAGATAGACCTGTATGCCGAGGAAATCCGAATGGTCCGCCACCACCAGGAAATCCAGCGGCCGCGCGAGCTGCACCTTCGAGTGCAGCACGGGATGCTCGATCGGCAGGCCCCGCGCAAAACGATAGGCCTGGTCGGGGTTGACCGTGAGGTTGCCGCCGGAATAGGCATCAGTGGAATGGGATGTGTGCAGGTGCGTATCGCCCCACAGCAGCTTCGTCGGCTCCGCGCTCCACGCGCAGCTGGCCGCGAGCAGCCCGATGCAGGTCAGCAGTGTCTTCATCGCCCCCCCCTCCTTGCGGCGTGCTCGCCACCCCGCGTCAGCGCGCAGACAGATTCAGGATCCACTCGGCCATGGCGCGCGCATCCGCTTCCGCGACATGTTCATTGGGCACCATCGGCACCACACCCCAGGATCCACCGCCACCGGTGATGATCTTGCGGGTCAGCATCTCGATGCTCTTCTGCCTGTCGGCCTGGTAGCGCAATGAAATCGCCTTCCACGGCGGCCCGATCAGCGCCTTCTCCTCGTCGTGGCAGGCATTGCAGCGTTTCACCTTGAGCAGCACCGGAGCGTCACCCAGACCCATTGCCAGCGCTGTTGAACACAGCATCGCCGCCATGCCGGTCGCGGCCAGTTTCCCGAACGTCTTCATGGCGTCACCCCCGCCTCGCCGAGCGAGATCTTCAGGGCCATGCGTGGCCCATGCACGTACTGCACGATGTTGCCGTAGGAGGTGATGAGATCACCCGTGTGCTTGTCCACCTGGATCATGCGCAGGAAGGCGCCCTGGCGCGGCAATGGCAGCACCGCGAAGGACTTGTCCGCGGGATCGAAGCGGTAGATGGCATCCGCATTGGAATTGGCCACCCATACCACCTTGCGCTGCGGATCCCACGTGGCCGAGTACGGCGCACTGGCCCGGTCCGGCAGGTCGTAGATGCCGATCATCTGCATGGTCTTCGTGTCGTAGGCCGCCAGTTGCCCGGATCCATAAAGCGCCAGGTACAGCACGTCATCGTCGGAGATGGTCATGCGCCGCGGCCCGGCATAGCGGTTGTCGAACTGCACCGCAGCCTCGAACTTGCGCGTTTCCACGTTGAAGCTGCCGAAGGCGCCGATGCCCAGCTGGCAGTACCAGATGTGCTTGCGATCCGCACTCATGACCAGACCATAGGTCTGCTCCCCACCCACACGCCCTTTCACCGGCGGCACCGGATACCCGCCGGCCTTGCCGGTCTTCGGATCAAACCAGCCGACGCCGTTGCTGCCGATGTCCGAGAACCAGATGAGGCCAGTCTCGTCGGTCAGCAGGTTCTGCTCGTAGCCAAACGACAGATCATGCACGCCCGGCACCCTGCCGCCGCCCAGATCCAGCGGCCATACCTGCCACTTGCCGCTCTTTGGTTCCAGCTGCGCCACGGTGCCGTGGAAGAATGAGGTGGCCCACAGGGTGTCGTCCTGACCCCGGACCAGCGTATGCGGACCCATCGGGCGATCAAGCGGGATCTCCAGGTTGCGCATCGCGCCAGTCGTGGCGTTCACCTCGACCATGCGATTGGAACTGACATCGGCCACATACATCGTGTTCGGGTCATCCAGTGTGACCGCCTCGCGCACGGCATTCGGTGCCGGCACCTCGTACTCGCGGATCACGGCATTGGTGAGCAATGGAGCGCCATATGAGTAGCCCGAGATCTCCTGCTGCGGCCCAACCAGCACCTTGGCAATCAATGCGCCCGTGATTTCCGCATCCCCACCCGAGTAGGCGCGATTCGGATCGGGCTCCACATTGTTGCCGCCACGCCCGAACTCCCACGCCGAGATGTAGTTCATGTACTTCGTCAGCGCCTTCCAGCTCTGCAGGCGCGCGTCGGCCGCCTCGGCATGTGGCGTCTCGTCGATCAGCTGCGCGTAATGGCGCACGTCCGCCGCCGGAAACTGGTGGCAGGCCACGCAAGTCAGCACCAACCGGTCCTTGTCCCCGGGAGCAGCACCGCGCAGCCACGCCGAAGCTGGTGCCACCGCGGCCTGGTTCGCTTCCGCCTGCATGGTGATGCGGACGCCACTGGCATTGGCCTTGACGCCCGGAGCATCCCCGTCCTGCCGGTAGCTCAGCAGGCGCGCGTGCAGCTTGCCCGCCGGAGAACCATCGGGAAGCCTGAACTTGCCCTGCTCATCGGTGAATACAGTGGTGAAGGAAGGCCCCTGCTCTTCCGGTGCGCGCTCCAGCGTGACCATGGCCCCGGCCAGGGCATGCCCAGCGGCATCGACCACCTGCCCGTCGATGCCTGCCACGCGACTGCAGGCCACGAGCAGCACCAGGGCCGCGATCGATGTACAGCGGACCGCAAGCCAATACGGTTCAACGCGAGTTTCCATGTCCCGCCCCCTCTGCTTGTTTGCCGGGCATTCTAGCCCCCTCAACGGATCAGCACGATTGCCTTGCTCAAGGTCATCCACACGCCCCAGCCGATCGGAATCCACACGGCGGCCCACGCCAGCACGACGATGAGCGGATTGCCCTGCGGCGCCTCGACCGCTGGACCCGCGGCTGCAGACGATGCGACCACCACGGGCGCCGTCTCCTCGGGCATGTGCAGTTCCCTGGGAACCGGACGCACCAGCGCGTTGCACAGCAGCCCCACCACCAGCAGGCCCGCCAGGATGTACATGGTGGTGTTGTAGGCGCTGGCACGTGCGACCCCATGTTCGATCTGGTAGTCGCGGATGTAATTGACGAGCACCGGCCCGAGAATCCCGGCCATCGACCATGCGGTCAGCAGGCGTCCGTGAATGGCGCCCACCATCTTCGTGCCGAACAGATCCGCCAGATAGGCCGGCACGGTGGCAAAGCCGCCGCCATACATCGACACGATCACGCACATGAACGCGACGAACAGTCCCAGCGCCTGCGCGCCGGCCAGCCACGGGATCGAGCCATACAACGCGACGCCGAGCAGGAAGAATGCCGCATAGGTCACCTTGCGTCCGATGCGATCCGACAGAGACGCCCAGAAGATGCGTCCCGCGATATTGAACAGCGACAACAGGCCGGTGAACCCGGCGGCCAGCGTCGCGATCTGGGCGAGCTGAGCAGCGTCCAGTTCGGTAAAGGTGGCCTGCACGCCGATCAGCCGCCCGCCGAAGACTTCCTGCAGCAATGGCGATGCCATCCCCAGGATGCCGATGCCCGCGGTGACGTTCAGGCACAGCACCGCCCACACCAGCCAGAACTGGCGCGTGCGCCAAGCCACATCCAGCGCGACGTTGTGGCTGGTCACCAGGCCCTTGCCCGCGGATTCCGGCGGCGGCGTCCATCCCGCAGGCCGCCAGCCCTCGCGCGGCAGGCGGTAACCCAGTGCGCCGCTCATCATGAAGACGAAATAGATCACGCCCAGGGTCACGAAGGTCTGCCATACACCCACGGACGTTGCGGTTGCGTAGTGCCTCATCAGCAGATCGGCCAGCGGCGAGCCGATCATCGCGCCGCCGCCGAAGCCCATGATGGCCATGCCGGTGGCCATGCCGCGCCGATCCGGAAACCACTTGATCAATGTCGAGACCGGCGAGATGTACCCAAGCCCCAGGCCAATGCCACCGATGACGCCCGAGCCCAGCCACATCAACCACAGCTGGTGCGTGGCCACGCCGATCGCCGACACCATGAATCCACCACTCCAGCATGCCGCGGCGACCACGCCGGCCTTGCGCGGCCCGGCGCGCTCCAGCCATCCACCCCAGGTCGCGGCCGACAGGCCCAGCAACACGAAGAACAGCGTGTAGGTCCAGCCGAGCATCTTCACCGGCCAGTCGCAACTGGTCGTAACCAGCATCGCGAACAGGCCCATGTCCCGGTCGCACGCCACGGATGCCGTGATGCCGATCGCCCTGGACAGCGGCAGCCAGAACACCGAGAACCCGTAGGCCATGCCGATGCACAGATGGATGGCCAGCGCCGCGGGCGGCACCAGCCAGCGGTTGAATCGCGGCTCCGCGATGATCCGCTCGCGCGAGAGGAAGCCTGCCATCGCCGGGATACCTACGCGCGATGCAGCCGGAAGTCGTAGTTCACGGTGTAGTACGGCGTGTCGATGGCCGTGCCGTCAGGCGCCTTGCCCGCGGGATGCTTCGCGAATGGCGTGATCAGCGACTCCTTCACGCCGAACACGGCGTCCGAATCCAGATACGGGCTGCCGGCCGCGAACAGATGCGTGGTGATCGCGTGGTGCCCGGGCGCCGAGACGATCATGTGGATGTGCCCGGGTCGCATGGCATGCCGTCCCATCTTGCCCAGCATGATGCCCACCGGCCCGTCGGTGGGCACCGGGTAGTACTCGGGCTTGATGGAACGGAAGCTGTAGCGGCCTTCGGCATCGGTGCGGATGCGGCCGCGCGCCTTCATGCCGACATCGCCCTCCATCTGCATGTCGTAGGTGCCCTCGCCATCCCCGGACCAGACATCGAGCACCGCGCCGGCAATGGGCTTGCCGGCATCGTCGAGCACGCGGCCCGAGTAGTACGTGGGCTCGCCCTTCACGCCGACCGCGAGATTCGCGCCGTTCGGCAGTTCCGGTGCGCCTTCCCAGTAGTACGGCCCCAGCACGGTCGAATCGGTGGTGCCGCCGGTGGCCGGATGGTTCAGCGTGATCACCAGGATCGACACGCCGATGGTGTCCGACAGCAGGATGAACTCCTGGCGCTTGTCGGTACAGGTCTTGCCCACCGCGGTGAGGAACTGGATGGCGCCGATCCATTCCGCCTCGGTGAGTTTCACGTCGCGCACGAAATCGTGCAGATGCGTGATCAGCGAGGTCATCACCTGCTTGAAACGTGGGTCCTGGCACTGATCCATGCGCGCCAGCACGGCCGCGGTGATGCCCTTTTCGTCGAATTCGCGCATGACCCCCTCCCCTGATTTCCTCGATTCAACTGACGCTCAACGCGGATAGAACACCGGCAGCTTCGCGTCCACGTTCACCCACACTGACTTGGGCTCGGTGTATTCATGCATCGCGAAATGCCCCATCTCGCGGCCGTAGCCCGAATCCTTGATGCCGCCGAACGGCGAACCCGGATGAAAGCGCTTGTAGCAGTTGATCCACACCATGCCGGATTCCATGTGCCGCGCCATCACGTGTGCGCGCTGCAGGTTGCTGGTCCACAGGCCGCCGCCCAGGCCGTAGTGCGTGTTGTTGGCCATCGCCAGCACTTCGGCGTCGTCCTTGAATGTGGATACGGTGACGAACGGACCAAACACCTCTTCCTGGCACACGCGGTCGGAAAGCTTCGCGCGCACCACCGTGGGTTCGACGAAGCAACCGGCCTGCAATTCCGCAGCCGCGGGTCGCTTGCCCCCGAGCAGGATCTCGCCGCCCTCGGACTTCGCGACCTCGACAAACTTCAGCACGCGTTCCTGGTGCAGCTTCGAAGTCAGCGGGCCCATCTCCGTGGTCGGCTCGAGCGGATTGCCAAGGCGGATCGAAGCAGCCAGCTTCAGGAAATGATCCAGGAAGCGATCGGCGATCTTCTCGTGCAGCAGCAGTCGCGACCCGGCGATGCAGGCCTGACCCTGGTTGTGGAAGATCGCGAACGCCGAGCCATTCACCGCATTGGTGAGGTCCGCATCGTCGAAGACGATGTTCGCGCCCTTGCCGCCGAGCTCCAGCTGCACGCGTTTCAGGTTGCCGGCCGAGGCCTGCACGATCTTCCGCCCGGTGGCAGTCGAGCCGGTGAAGGAAATCTTGTCCACGCCCGGGTGCTCGGCCAGGTACTGCCCGGCAATGTGACCGTATCCAGGCACGACGTTGATCACGCCAGGCGGAAAGCCCACCTCGCGCGCCAGCTCCGCGACGCGCAGCGTGGACAGCGGTGTGAGCTCCGCCTGCTTCATCACCACACAGTTGCCCGCGGCCAGCGCAGGGCCCAGCTTCCAGCTGGTGAACATCAGCGGGAAATTCCACGGCACCACCTGCCCCACCACGCCCACCGGCACCCGCGTCACGTAGTTCAGGAACCCCGTGTCGACCGGGATCACCGTGCCTTCGTTCTTGTCCGGCATGCCGGCGA
The DNA here is from genome assembly GCA_964456255.1 of uncultured Steroidobacteraceae bacterium. Taxonomy (GTDB): domain Bacteria; phylum Pseudomonadota; class Gammaproteobacteria; order Steroidobacterales; family Steroidobacteraceae; genus ZC4RG30. Next base: position 10,133 of record CAYWDZ010000050.1, read on the forward strand.
AGTAGCGGAAGGTGGCCACCGTGCGCATCACGTCCAGATTGCGCGTGTCGCGGATCGGGTGACCGGTGTCCAGCGTCTCGATCAGCGACAGGTTGTCGCGATCCTCCTCGATGGCATCGGCGAGCTTGCCGATCAGCACGCCGCGATCGGATGGCGAAACGGCCGCCCACGCCGGGAACGCCTTGCGGGCCGCGATCACCGCGCGATCGATGTCCGCGGGGCGCGCCTCGGCCACCTTCGCCAGCAGCGAATTGTCGAAGGGATTGAAGACGTCGATGGTGCCGCCCTCGAGCGCATCGACGAATTCGTTGTTGATGAAGAGCTGGGTCTGGAACCTGGGGCTTTGCATGCGGAGTCCAGTAAAAACCCGGCAGTACGGTCAGTACTGCCGGGCCTGTGTGCTCGCGAAGCCTGCTGCTACCAGCGGCTCGCCGTGATCGGGAAGGGCTCCAGTTCGCCCTTGGCGTATTTCTCGTCCAGGCCCGGCGTGCCGTTCTCGAGCACCATCAGCATGGAGCGCTTCGGCGCGAAACCCTGGTGGCGGATGTCTGCGGGCATGGCGCACACATCCCCGGCCTTCATCACGATGCGGCCGCGCGGATTGCCGGTGTTCTTGTCCTGGATGTTCCAGTGGATCTCGTCGGTGAGCTGGATGAACCACTCGTTGCGGTCATTGCCGTGGATCACCGGCAGCATGTGCTCCTCGCTGGTCACGCAGCAGATGCAGGCGCGCGTGATCGACGTGAATGACGGGTTCCAGGTGATGTCGGCGCGCGCAATGTGATCGAACAGGTTGAACGCATGGATCTGGCCCTCGAAGCCCGGCTCGGGCTCGATCACCGGCTTGTCGAAGGTCATGTCGGCAAACGCGCGGTTGATCGGGTGGCCACTGGCATCCGAACGTGGCGACACGTCACCGGGCAGGCCCATCATGCGCCTGGCAGGCTCGAAACCGCGGATCAGCGGACCCTTGGCCTCTTTCGTCTTCGCGCCCAGCGGCGAACCGGTTTCCATCGGGGCCCGCAGGGGGTCATAGCCCTCGTTGATCCAGTTCACCGAGATGGCTTCGAATGCGGCCCGCACATCGGCCGTATTGAAGGTTTCCAGGAAATCCACGCCGGTGTCGCGATGCCCCTTGCTGTAGGTGCCGGCAAAGATGTCGACGGTCCCATAGTGGTTCTGGGTGCCGAACACGTCATCGAAGAAGATCCAGCCGTAGAAGAAGCCCCAGCCGATGTCGCGCACCATGGCGCGCAGGAAGCGGTCCACTTCGATGGTGTGCTTGCCCTTGGGCCAGCCAACATGCACGAAATAGGCGTCACGCTCGAAGGTGAAGCTGCCGAACCTGAACTTGCGATAGCCCAGTACCGGATCCGGCTCCGAAGCCACGACCTGTACGTTTTCGATTCTCACGGCGTTCATGGGCGGCTCCTCATTTCAGCACGCAGATTTCGGACCATTTCTCGACACTCTCGGGCCCGGCCGAGGTCTGGATCAACAGCACCCCGGGCCTGCTCGCCTTCATCTGGTAGGCGGCGCCCGTCGGCAGCAGCACTTCGTGTCCACGCCTGGCAATCACGCGGCCCATGCGCTTGCCCTTCGGCTCACCCTTCAGGCGGGTCGCCCCGGCCTTGTGTGCGGGCTTCTCGCCATCGGTCAGCTGGAAGAAGGTGAATTCGATTTCGCCGTCCATGACGATCGCGAATTCGTCATGCGGCGCCGCATACCACGGCGAGGCACCCTCGGCACGCACCGCTTCGGCGGCGTACTCGAGATTGGAAACCACCATCACCCGCTCATAGGGCTTCGACTTGCTGCAGATTTCGAAGATGTTGGAGAAGGCATAGTGACGCAGGTCATCATTGACCTCGATCGAGCCTTTTTCGTAAGACGCAAGCGAAGCCACTCTGGTCTTGAAAGTCATTTCACGCCCCCGTTATTCGCCTGATGGCGGCTTCGAATTCCGTGCCGGCGCCACTGAATTTTGCCGCGGCAGGTTGTCGCTGTTCCGCCTGCATGATATGGAAGGGCCGATGAGCAAATCAAGGCAATTCCGGGCGCATCACGCCGGAAACTAATTAGAATCCGGCACGGATGATTGCGGGGGATCCGCCAGCTCTGCTTGAGCATGCATTTGCCGCAGAATCGTGCCAACGTGTACGCGAAGATCCTGCGCTATCTCGACAAGCAGATCGGCAAGAAAGCCGACTGACCGACGACAGGAGGGGAGGCAACCGATGCAAAGATGCACACGCCAGGGAAAGACCGGACTGACCACACTGGCCGCCGCAGCGCTGGCCTGCTCGCTGGCGGTAGCCGCGGAGCCCGAGTTCCAGGAGCTGGAAGAAGTCACAGTCATTTCCACGGCGCCCAGGCCACTGGATGACTACGTCCAGTTCCCGCAGTACGACAGCGTCACCATCTCACCCAGGGGCACCCGCCTGGTGATGGGCTGGACGGAGAACACCTACTACCGCCAGCTGTACTTCGTGACCTTTCCCGGGACCGAAAAGATCTTCAAGAAGGAGATGATGCAGTTCCTGGGCGTGCAGGACGTGCGCTGGGTCGGCGAGGACCGGGTGCTGATCCAGCCCGACTGGCCGGACCACGGCTTCCTGCGCATCCGCCTGCCGCTTTACAGCATCTTCCTGACCGACGAGAACGGCCACAACATCGAGGAAGTCAATCCGACCCAGCCCCGGTTCCTGCTGCCCATCGACGAGCGCAAGCGCGACGAAGCGGTGACTTCGGGGCCGCGCCAGTACAACACTGGTCGCACCGACAATCCGCAGAACGGCAAGGATCCGAACCGCAATTCGCTGGGCCCGGTGCGCGTAATCGAGGCACGCACCGGTGAGCCGAATATCGCGCTGTTCCAGACCCTGCGCACCGATCGGGATGGCAACACCGACGGCTACGGCGCATTCAAGCTGAACGTGCGCGACGGCACGCAGAAACGCGTGGCCATGCTGCCCCTGCCCTACGGAGAAATGATCGTCGGCCCCGACCACAAGGTGGCCGTTACATCCGGCGTCACGGCCGCGAACGAACCGGTGGTCTACTACCTGCCACCGGAGGCGCGGGATGCCGGCAAGGACTGGAAGCTCAAGGTCAAGACGGGCGCCGGCCAGCGCGGACTGCACCCGGTGGCATGGACCGGCGCTGGCGAGGAGTACTACGCGCTGGATGGCCGCGACCTCACGACCCGGAGCGTCGTGATCTGGGACGCCACCACCAATGCGCGCAAGGTCCTGTACCGCAATCCCGACGTGGACATGGAGAAGGTGGCCTTTGACCCCACCGGCAAGCCCTGGATGTTCTGGGGCCACGGGCACTTTCCCGTCTACTGGTATCCGGACCCCGAGCATCCAATGGCCAAGCTGCATGCGGCACTGGTCAAGCAATATCCGGAGGAACTCATCGAGCTGACCAGCGCCACTGACGACTTGACCAAGGCCGTGGCCCGCATCGGCTCCGGCAAGCGTCCATGGGTCTACATCGTGTTCGAGACCGCAACCGCCAAGCGCCTGAAGGGCATGCAGACCTTTCCGGTATTGCGCGGTACCCGCCTGGCGCCGGTGGATGCCATCGAGTTCCGCGCCCGCGATGGCCTGATCGTGCATGCGTACCTCACCACGCCCATGGACACGAACGGCCGGCCGCGCAGCAATCTGCCGCTGATCGTCATGGCGCATGACCAGCCGGGCGGCGCGCCCGTCACCAACGACTACGAGGTGGAACGCCAGCTGCTGGCCTCGCGTGGCTACGCCGTACTGCAGGTCAATCACCGCGGCACGGGCGGTCGTGGACGCGCCTACGAGCGTCTGGGCGACGGCCAGTGGAACGGCGCCGTACAGGACGATTTCGCCGATGCCGTGAAGTGGGCCATCCAGGACGGCGTCGCCGCCGCCGGGCACGTGTGCTTCTATGGCACGGGCTATGGCGCCCTGTCGGGGATGCTGGCCGCGGCACGCAACCCGGATGTCTTCCAGTGCGTGATCGGCCTGCAGGGCGTCTACGACCTGCCCATGCTGTTCGAGAAGGACGCGTCGAAGATGTCGCCGGTGTTGAAGCAGGTGCTGGGCTCTGACATGGAAAAGCTTGCCAGCATCTCACCCGTGAACAATGCCAAACCCATCAAGGCCAGGGTCCTGCTGCTGCACGAGAAGAACGACGACGATGCGCCCATCGAGCAGGCCTCGGCCATGCGCGCCGCGCTGCGCGCGGCCGGCAACGCGCCGCAGTGGGAACAGTTGCAGATCGACGGCATGGGCTACTACGCGCCCTTCAATCGTGCCGACCTCTACCGGACGATGCTGCGCTTCCTGAAGAAGGAAGTCGGCATGGGCGACGAGAAGGAAGACGTGGAACTGAAATAGCCGGGCCAGGCGCCGCCGACAGCCCGGCGCCAGGTCACAGGTTCCGCGACACGACAAACGCCTCGTCGTTGAACCACAGGCCGCCGTGCTTGTGCAACACGTCCTGCGTGGCCTTCAGATAGGCGCCGCTCTGCACGATTGGCTCGAGCCGCTCGTCCTCCATCTGGTTCACGTAGGCCGCCGCATTCCACGCCGCGAACAATGTCGAGGTGCCGATGCGGTCGGACAGCTCCGAAGGCAGCGTGCGCATCTCGTAGCGCAGCAAGGCTTCCGCATCCGATGGTGGCGCCAGGTTGAAGCCGCGCGCATCGCGGCCGAGCTCCGCCTTCAACGCGTCCAGCAGCGCATGACGGTCCACCTGGAATGGATTCTCGCCAGGCCAGAGCTTCTGGATGATTTCCAGCGCCGGATCGCGTCCCGCCGACTGGATGGCCAGCAGGCGGCCGCCCGGCGCAAGCGCGCGCGTCAGCGGAGCCAGCACGCGCGAGGCCTTGAACTGCGCCGACATGCGCGCACGCCAGGGCTGGGATGCCAGGATCAGGTCGTAGTGCAGCGGCGGACGGCCGGGGCGCGGAATGACGCTGTCGAGCAGGAACTTGTGGTCCTCGCGGTAGACCACCAGCACCGAGGGGCGGCGATACACCGGATTGCCGGTCTTCTCGCTCGGGTGCGTGGACCACGCATCGGCCAGCGTGTCGGAGACTTCCTCGATCTGTTCCTCGTAGGCGTGCGCCGAGCCTCCGGTCAGGCGCAGCTCCTGCCAGTTCAGCGCCGCCGCCAGCTGCATGTCACGCAGCATCAGCCGTGGCGCCTCCGCATAGTTCAGGTTGGTGATCACCAGCACCGTGGCCGGATGCTCGGTGAAGCGATCCGGCATCTTCTCCAGCCCCAGGCGCACGTCTTCGAGGCTGATCTCCTTGGCCACCGCCACCATCGGTACGGCCGGATGCACGCTGTGCGCGTGCCGCATCAGGCGCGACAGCACGGTGCCATCGCCCATGCCTGCGTCAAAGATGTTCAGCGCCGGCGGCGTCGGCCGCACCTGCTCCAGCTCCTGGCCCGCGCGACGCGCGACCACGGCCTTTTCATTGCAGGTGTTGACGAAGGCCAGGTACTTCTGGCGGTTGTCGTAGAACCGGAATGACTGCTGGGACTGCTTCTTGGCCACAACTTCCCCCCGAAGAAAATCGCCGCCGGCGTCGCGGTAGTTCTAGAAATCGAAGTCGACGTCATCAGGAACCGGGACGGCGAAATCGTACCCCTTGGTGAAACCGATCAGGCGACCCAGCACGATCACCACAGTCCAGATGAGAATGGACAACGCGGCCGCCACGCGCGCGGCCCGCGGCGTGGGCGTGTCGCGATCCCAGGCGCCGACCCCACGCCAGGTGATCAGGTGGAACACGGCCATGTTGATGCCCGCCAGCAGGATCGCCAGCATCTTGAAACGGAACGCCGTGTTGGACCAGTAGGTGCTGGCATTGGCGGCAAAATAGATGGCGCCGGTAATCGCGGCACCGGCGAAAGCGGCCCAGGTGACGCCCAGCATTTCGTGGGCCACCCGTGTCACCGCACGATGACGGTCGAACAGGCCAAGCAGGCGCAGGTCCACCACCAGGATGGTGCCGAACACGAGCGTGAGGCACAGCACGTGCGTGGCCTCGACCATCGGCATGGCGAGCAGGTTGCTGCGCATCCACTCGCCAACGACCGATGCCTCGATGTCCTGGACGAATTGCGGCGCGCTCACGTCGCCTCGCCGTGCAGGAGCTTCGCCGGGGACCAGTTGCCCCACACCCAGTCGTCATAGGCAATGGCACGGCCGAGGAAGATGATGGCCACCCACAGCACGATCGTCGCAAGGCAAGCCACCCGCAGCAGCGGCGAAAAGACCTGCTCGCACCCTGCTGCAGCGGCGGCGCGCACGCTGCGGCCGAATACCAGCGCGCTGCCGATGCCTATCACCAGCAGCAGCAACTTGATGCGGAAGGACAGGGTCATCACTTCGCGCACGGGCTCGGCAATGGTGAGCAATGCGCCAGTGATTGCCATCAGCACCAGCGCGGTCCACAGGAATGGCGCGAAGCGGCGCCAGACCACATCAAGCGGATCGTCGGTTCGCGCCCAGCCTAGCACGCGCAACGCGATCATCAGGATCGAGACGAATACCACCCCGATCATCAGGATGTGGATGGTCTGCATCGCGGGTACCACCCACGGCGTCGCCTGCAATATCTCGCTGAGCGCGGTGGATTGCAGCCGCGCCGCCGTACTTTCCAGACTCATGCTCGGGCCGGATTACTTGGGTGCTGGTGCAGGCGACCGGGCCGGAGCGGATTGCGCCACCGGGTTGCCAGTGCCGATGCGGGTGAAGCCCGGAACGGAATCGCAATGCTTGCCCGGCGGAGGCTGCTGGCTCTTCTTGCCGTCTTCCCGGAGCGGACACTTGTACAGCGGCCCTTCCCGGAAACCGGCAGGTTCACCATTGCGCTGCGGGTGCAGCGTGACCGTGAACACCGTGCCCGGCGGGAACGAAGAGACCGAAATGCCATCCTGTGCAGAGGCAGCGGACCCGGCCATGTCCACTGCGTAGATGATGGCCTGTCCATCCTTGTCACGTTGCACCGTCTTGCGATCCTCGGTCATCGGCGCAAAGAAGATCTGCAGGTGGTTCGCATCCGGATTCACGCGCGTGGCCACCCCGGTGATGGTTACCGTCTTGTTCATGTCATACGAAGCGAAGGAATGGTGGGCCTGCAGCGGCGCCGACAGGAGCACAGCCCCGCCCATCACTCCAAGGCCCAGTGCGCGAAAACGACTCGTGCTGCTCATGTCTACTTGCTCCCCGCTTCATCGAAATTGAACAACTCTTCTTCCGCTTTGGCCTTTTCAGGATCCTTCATGCCTTCTTCCCAGTACTTGGACCACATCTCGG
>CAYWDZ010000051.1:0-17339 GCA_964456255.1 uncultured Steroidobacteraceae bacterium
TCGGACAGCGGCACGCCGGACCGTTTCGACGCAACCTTCAAGCAGCGGGACAATCCGCTGGGCGATTGAACGAGGCGTTCAGGACTTGCGGGCCACCCGGCCTGGCTACTTCCTGGCTTCCACTACGCGCTTGGCGACCACCTCGGCATTCGTGCCGCCGCCGCCACCAGGCCCACCGGCTGCACCGCCAGGGGCGCCACCACCACCGCCGCCCATGGCGCGCGTGAGCTTGAACTCACCGCCTTCGAGCTTGCCGGTCCACTCGATCTTCATGTCGGTGCCCTGGATATTGCGCGAGATGTTGAACGAGACCTCGTTGCCCTTGACCTTGCCATCGTGGATTTCGACGGGGCCCGGCATCTGCGAGTTCTCGATGGTGCCGGTGAGCTTCTCGCCATCCGCCTTGAAGATGAAGGTCAGGGTGTTCTCGCCTTGCATGCCCTGCCACTTGCCATCCACGTCGGCAGCCGATGCCGCAGAAGCAACAAGGACGGCGGTCAATGCCAATGCAGCCCTGGATAGTCTGTTCATTCGTGTTCCCCCGGAAACGTTTGGATTATTGGGCTGCCCGACTCTAACCAACATCCGTGCTGGCCGGAAGCGTTTCGCCAGGACCCGGGCCTGCGGCGCGTCAATCTCGACGGAACAGGCGCCTGGATTCCTTCCGGCTCAACTTCCGATACATCTGCTCGAGCCTGGAGTGCTCCAGCAGAGTCTGCTTCAACTCCGGATCCTGCAGAACCAGCGCCCGCGTCCGTTCCTTGACCTCGCCCATGGCCTGCTCGCGCAGCAGATCCGGACGCGCAATCCACAGACCGGGGCCGGTTCCGAGGTTGCGGAAGAAGTCCTGTGACTCCTGGGTTGTGATTTCATCCACGACCCGCGCCTGGCAGTTCCTGCGGGGGATGCGGCTGCCAGTGGGTATCTCGTCCCGACAGACCACATCGTAGTGATCGTCCTGGTTCAGTTCGTTGTACCGGACATTGAAGCGATTCTCGTTGTCGATGAGTGCCCGTTTGACTGCGCTCAGGGAATTCAGCTGGCCGGAGATGATGACTTCATCGAGCCTGGTGCTCTGTTCACCATGCTGAGGCGCTGCCGCGGCTGCCTCCGCGGCAAGCGATGAGCCCGCCCGGAAACTTGCCAGCGTCGCGCCCAGCAGCAGCAACACCCATCCGTGCTTCCCTGCGCCCACGAACCTGCATTTCGCGTCATCCAAGAACGGAACCCTCCGTGTGCGAGCACCATCGTCACCAGAAACAAGCTCCAAAGGCAAGATGAGCGGGTTCCAGCCTGACCGGCCCGCAGCAATGCCGCGTCCGGTTCGCGGCGCGCGGGACTCGCCGCGAACGCCGGAATGTTGTACACCAGCGCTCAGCAGCGGCACGGCAAGGACATCCGCGAGGACGGTCGATGGCGTTCCTGGAAAGCCAGCGCGAAGGATCAAGACTTGAACTGAAGTTGCACGGCGCGTGGGGCGCCCGCAGCATCAAGGCCGTGCGCGCCGAGGCCGGGGTACTGGACCTCGCCGGCGTGACCGAGGTCGACATCACGGCGGGCGGCGCAGAATCCATCGACCTCGCGGGCGCCTGGGCACTCGACGACCTGACCCACCGCCTGGCAGCACGGGGTGTCGCAGTGCATTTCGCCGACGGCGAACCGCATGCACTGCAGCTGGTGCGCAGCGCCCTGCACGACGACCCGGCCGCCCGCCCGGCTGCGCTGCGCCAGGTGGCCTCTTCCAACCCGGTCGAGTATCTGGGCCGCACTGCGGTCGAGCGCCTGCAGGAAGTGCGCGACGGGCTCGTCTTCGTCGGCCGCGCCACGCTGATCTTCATGAAGGGGCTCACGCGCTGGCGGCGCCTGCGGCCCATATCGGTGGCCCGGCACGTGTTCGACACCGGCATCACCGCAATTCCGATCGTGTCGCTGATCGCATTCCTGATCAGCGTGATCATCGCGTATCTCTCCGCCACCCAGGCGCGCAGCTACGGCGTCGACATCTACGTCGTGGACGTGATCACCGTGGGTGTACTGCGCGAGCTGGGTGTATTGCTGACCGCGATCATCGTGGCCGGCCGAACCGCCAGCTCGTTCGCGGCAGAGATTGGCTCGATGCAACTGAACGAGGAAATCGACGCGCTCAATGCCACCGGCGTGGACGAAATCGAGGTGCTGGTATTGCCGCGCGTGCTGGGGCTGATCATCGCGCTGCCGCTGCTGACCTTCATCGCCGACCTGATCGGTCTCACGGGTGGTGCGCTGCTGTGCCAGACGCTGCTCGACATGCCGCTGCAACAGTTCCTGGCGCGTGCCAACGAGGCCATTGCGCCCACCACGTTCTGGGCGGGCATGATCAAGGCGCCGGTGTTTGCCGTGCTCATCGCGATGGCTGGCACCTATCGCGGCCTGCAGGTGCGCGGCTCATCGCGCGAGCTGGGGCGCCTCACCACGGTGGCCGTGGTGCAATCCATCTTCCTGGTGCTGCTGGCCGACGCACTGTTCGCGGTGCTCTACATGAAGATCGATTTCTGATGAGCGAGCCTTCCGACATCGTTGTGGACGTGCATGGCGTGGTGAACCGCTTCGGCCGGCAGGTGGTGCATGAGGGCCTGGACATGCAGGTGCATCGCGGCGAGGTGTTCGGCATCCTCGGCGGCTCGGGCAGCGGCAAGTCGGTGCTGCTCAGGACGATCCTGGGCCTGCGACGCCCGCAGGCCGGCACCGTCCAGGTCGACGGCGTGGACATGACACAGCTGTCGGGAGAAGCGCTGCGCGCAGCCAAGGCACGCTATGGCGTGACCTTCCAGCACGGTGCGCTGTTCTCCGCGCTCACCGTGCGCGAGAACATCCAGCTGCCGATGATCGAGCATCTGTCACTGCCGCGCGATGCCATGGAAGAGCTGACCCTGCTCAAGCTGCAGCTGGTGGGTCTGCCCCCCGATGCGGGCGCGAAGTACCCTGCGCAACTGTCGGGCGGCATGGTCAAGCGCGCGGCCCTGGCGCGGGCGCTCGCGCTGGACCCTCCGCTGCTGTTCCTGGACGAGCCCACCTCGGGACTGGACCCTATCGGTGCCGCTGCCTTCGATGACCTGATAGCCTATCTGCAGCAGGAACTTCATCTGACTGTGGTGATGATCACTCACGACCTCGACACCATCTTCCGCATCTGCACGCGCGTCGGCGTGATCGTCGACCGGCACATGGTGCAGGACACACGCGAGCGGATCGTGAATCATCCGCATCCGTGGATTCAGGCCTACTTCCACGGCACGCGCGCCGCGCGCTTCACGCCCGCAGCAGGAGCCAGACATGGAACGTGAGGCCAATTACGCGGCGGTCGGCGCCTTTGTCATCCTGATCACGGTGATGGCCGGGTTCTTCGTCTACTGGTACTCGGAAGGGCGCGACCGGCGCAGCTACGTCCCCTACGAAATCTACTTTCCCGGCAGTGTCACCGGACTGTCGGAAGGTGGATCGGTGCGTTACCTCGGGGTCGAGGTGGGCAAGATACGGCGCATCCGGCTCGATGCGCGCAGCGCCGATCGTGTGCAGGTGGTGGTGGAGATCGACCAGTCCACGCCGGTGTCGGAACGCACCACCGCGGAACTGTCCATGCTGAGCATCGCCACCGGACTGCTGTACATCGACCTGCGGCAGAATGCCGGTGGCCGCGAGGTATTGCCGGCGGTGGCCAGCGACAAGTACCCCGTGATCAACACGGTGCGGTCGAACTTCGATACCTTCCTGGCGAGCCTGCCGGAGCTCGCGGGCAGCGCGGCCGTGCTGCTCGAACGTGCGCAGGAAATCTTCTCGCCCGACAATTCAGCGGCGCTGGCCGACATGGTGAAGAACCTGCACGCGGCCAGTGAGCGCCTGCCACAAACCATGCAGAGCCTGGACCAGCTGATGCAGGATCTGGACCTCACCAGCACCCAGGTGCGCAAGCTGGTCGAAAACCTCCAGAACCAGACATCCGATCTGGGGCCGGCCATCAGGCAGATTTCCCGGAGCCTCAGCGCCACGGCCGGGAACCTGGAGAAGACCAGCACCGGAATCAACAGCTTCGTGGAGGAAAACCGCGGGGCGATTTCCGGTTTCACGCAGGACGGGCTGCCGCAGCTGCAGCGCATGGTCGAACAGGCCCACGACGCGGCGGCCGAACTGCGCGAGCTGGCGCGCAGCCTGAAGCAGAACCCCTCGCAGCTGATCTACCAGCCCGCGCAGGCCGGGGTGGAGGTACCACGATGAGAAGCATGAAGCTGGGCGCTGCGCTGTTGGGCGTGCTGCTGGTTGCCTGCAGCGGCCTCACCAGCAAGACCAGACCCGACCAGACCTATGTACTGCGCGCGGCGCCGGAAGCCGGCGCGCCTGCCGTATCGGGCGTACTGGCCGTGCTGCGCCCCGCGGTGCAGCCGGGGCTCGACACCGACCGGATCATGCTCACGCGCCCGGGCCAGGAACTGGACCAGTTCGCGGCCAGCCGCTGGGGCGAATCACTGCCGCGCGTGATTGCCGCACTCGCCGTTGAATCCCTGGCAGGTGGAGGCGGTTTTGGCACCGTGGTGGATTCCAGCCGCGCGGCAGTGGCCAGCGACTACGAGCTGCTGCTCACGGTGCGACATTTCGAGGCGGCGTTCGACTCACCCAAGGCGCCGCCGGTGATTCACGTGGCATTCGAGTGCACGCTTGCGGCGGGCACGCCCCGCCGCGTCATCGGACGCTGTGATGGCGCGGCCGAAGAGCCCGCAACCGAGAACCGCATGTCGGCCATCGTGGCGGCCATGGAGCGCGCGGGGCAACGGGCCATGGCAACAGTGCGCGCCGGGGCCGTCGCCGTGGCGCAGACCCGGCGCTGACGACGGGGCAGATCAGGTAAGGATCAATCCGGATCGGACCCTGGCGGCGGGGTGAGCTTCAACGAGCCCTGCTGCCCCTCCTTCTGGTCGAAGACATTGTCCCGGTTTCCCTCGGCGCAGAAGTACTCCATCAGATCCCAATCATCGCGCAGGTTGTAGACGTACTTCCTGTACACCGGCCGGGTGAAGACGGCCGGATCCTCGATCATCATCACGTCTTCAAGCGTCTTGCCATCGACGCGACGGATCTTCTCCGTGATGCGCATGTTCCCGGTCATCGGCGTGCCATCACCTTCCAGCCAGGCATTCGGATTGAAGTTGGTGGTTTCGACGACCAGCGCGTCACCTTCCCAATGGCCAATGGAATGGCCCATCCAGCGCTGCTCATCGGCATCAGGATGATTCCGGCCATCCGTATGGATCTGGCGGAACACCTGGTCGGCCTCGAACAGGATCAGCGTCACCGCAGCTGTCTGCACGATGCGCAGCGGATAGGGCCAGCCCATGTGGCGCGGGAACATGGTCATGCAGCGGGCGCTCGGGTCGAGCGCCACGTTGGCCTCTGCCTTGGTCCTGGCGGCCGCGGGCGTCAGGAAGTCCTTCAGTGGTTCCATGGCCTCGTCGCGAAAGCCGCGCAGCGAGCGGTTGGAGATGACCCACAGGCCCTGCAGGTCATGCGGATCGAACGCACCCGCATCAGCGGTTGTGGCCGCACCGTCAGTCGGTGCGGGCGCGGACCCGGAGCAGGCCACGATGCCGCTCAAGGCCACCATGGCAATGAGCGCGCGCATCACTGGCGGGGCCCCTCTTCATTGGTATCCACCGCGGTGGGTGTGTCGGCGTTGAGCTCGCGGCCGTCCGCAAAGATCACCCGCACGATCGCGCCACCGGGGCTGCCATCCAGCAGCGGGTAGATGACCAGTTTCACCTTCTCGCCGGGCTTGAGCGTGGTGCGCTTCCAGCCCCGGCGCGCCAGCACATTCGGGCTGCGCCCTTCGATGCTCCACTCCACCGGCGCGGCCTTGCCCGGTGTGGGAACGTAGATCTGCACCCAGGTGTGCGGATTGACCCACTGGAACTCCTTGATGGTTCCGGAAATCGTCACCGGATGATCACGGTCGAACATCGAGAAGGAGTGGTGCGCCCGGCATGGCGCCACGACCGCAACAGCAAGCATGAAGAACAAGGCAGCAAACAAGCCCCGGCGATGACTGTGAATGCTCACCCGACCCTCCTGCTGCAATGGCTTGAACGGAATATCGACTTCACATAGCTTACGGCCTCGGGAGAAACATTCATTGAGTTTCATCAAGCGTTTCCTGGTCTCACGGATAATCGCCGCAGCACTGACGACGCTTGCTTTGTGCGTGTCCGTTTCCGCGCCTGCGCATCACTCCTTCGCGATGTTCGACCGCGAGCGCACCATCGTGATCAGCGGTGTGGTGAAGGAATTCCAGTGGACCAACCCGCACACGTGGCTCCAGGTAGTCGTCACGGACGCATCCGGCAAGCAGGTCGAGTGGAGCCTGGAAGGTGGCAGCCCCGGCATCCTCAGTCGCAATGGCTGGAAGCGCACGTCGCTGAAGGCCGGCGAGAAGATCACCGTCGAAATCTATCCGCTCAAGGATGGCAGCCCCGGCGGCAGCTTCATCGAGATCACCAGGGCCGACGGCTCGAAGCTCTACTACCATGGCTAGGGCCTTGCTCGCATGCACGGCCGTGATCGCGCTGAGCCTGTTGCGCGCCACTTCACACGGTGCGACGCCCGATTCGCGCAACGCCACGCCGTTCGACCTGAGTGGCGTATGGATGAACGACAACACGCTCGATGAGCGCATGAAGCGCGAGGGCCGCAAGCGGCAGACCGAGGCCGAACTGCGCGGCCCCTCGAGCACCACGGCACCCGCCGCACCGCCGCTGACCCCGGCGTACCTGGAGATCTACGAGCGCATGCGCGCCGCGGCCGCGCAGATTGCCGAGGGGGCCGAGCCCTGCGAGTGGCCCGGCATGCCCACCATCATGACCTACCCCTACCCGTTCGAGGCCCTCGTGACGCCCGGACGCATTACTTTCATCTTCGAAGTCGAAAGCCAGGTGCGGCGGATCTTTCTCGACCGCAGGACGCATCTGGATCCCGACGATCTGGATCCCTCCTACAACGGCGATTCCATCGGCCACTGGGAAGGCAAGACCCTGGTCATCGATACCATCGGCTTCAATACCCGGCGTCCGGTGCGCGGCCTGCCGCACAGCGAGCAGATGCACATCGTCGAGCGCATCACGCCAATCGACCAGAACACGATCAGGAACGAGATCACCATCACCGACCCGCTGGCCTTCACGCAACCGCTGGTCATGAACGTCCAGTATTCGCGCCGGCCGGACTGGCGCATCCGGGAATACTCGTGCACCGAGAACAATCGCGACGCACCGGACGCATCGGGCCGACGCTCGGGCGCGATCGTGCAATAGCCACGGGGCCAGCACAGAACTAGGGCTGGCCGGATTCCTGCGCGGGCAGTGTGGCTGGAGCGGCCGCGGAGCCCTCCTCGGGACGCGCCTCGCGACGCAGCGAGAACGACACGTCGAGCAGTTCATCGAGCCACTCGCGGGATTTCTCCAGGGGACCATCGTCGCCACCGATGTGGTCCAGGAACTGCTTGCGGTCCATCTTGCTGCGCTGGTAGCGCAGCGAAGTGCTCAACACCACGAAGATGTTGCGTGATTCAGCCTTGGCCGTGATCTGGAATTTCTGCTCGCAGCGAAGCACACCGGGCAGATCAACACACGGCACCTTCGCTGTGGCGGCCTCGCCCTTCAGGACGAGCGAGCCCGGATGTCCAAGGCCACGCTTGTCCACCAGCAGAAAGCGGATGGCCTGCGTGTCCGGATTGATGCCGGCCAGCACCATGCCCGGAGTCAGGTCGGAGACCGCGCCCAGCGAGGCGCGGCCGGTGAACGCATCCCACATTTCGGGCCACAGCACGTTGATCACGCATTGCAGGCCCGGAGCGCCGTCCGCGAATTCGATGCAATCGCCCTTGCCCACGATGGGCTGCTGCCACTCGTTCAGATACTGGGATGGACCGGCGACGTCACCATCCGGGAAATCCTCGCGCGGATCGAAGTCGGCGATCTCCTGGTGATGGATGACGCCATCAAAGATGTAGCGGCCAGGCAGGCGCTGCAGCCACTCGTCGGTGGGCGGGGTTGGCACCTCCTCGATCTGTGCGGCCTCCGGCGCGGCACGCGGCTGAGCCGCGGCCTGACCTGCCACCAGCACGGTGGCTGTGATCACGGCCACCACAGGAATGAAGGAATGGTTCTTCACGAAGCGGATGGCGGCGCCGACGCAGCTGCTGGCGAGGCCGTGGATTGGTCGTGCTTCACCGAAAACGAAACTTCCAGCAGCTCGTCAACCCATTCGAAGGGTGGACGGCTGTCATCGTTTGGATCGCGATCCTTCTTGTTCCTCATGTAGCGGGCCTTGGTGCTGACCACCACCTGGAAGGCCCGTCCATCGGTCCCGGCGGTGACCTGCACCTTCTGTTCGCATCGTTGCACCCCGGGCAGGTCCACGCAGGATGGGCGGGTGATGGCCGAGTTGCCATTCAATTCGGCCCGCCCGGGATAGCCAAACCCGCGGCTGCTGACCATCAGGAAACGCAGCTTCTCCACGTCGGGGTCGATTCCGGCCAGCACCATGGCCGGAGTCATGTCCGGCACGCCTCCAAGCCCTGCCTTGCCGGTCATCATGTTCCACACCTCGGGCCAGACCAGGTTGATCACGCACTGGATGCCGGGCGCAGCAGCGAATTCGATGCAGTCTGCCTTGCCGCCCATCGCCTGCGTCCACTCGTTGTAGACCAGCTGTGGTCCGCCCCGGTCGGGATCTACATAGTCCACGTGATGGATGACGCCATCCAGGTCGAACCGGCCGAGCAGCCGCTGCGTCCACACGTCCATTTCCGGGGTGGCAACTTCCTCGATCGTCGGTGGAGGCGGCGGCTTGCGCGGCTCGGCGCAGGCAAACCCGGCTGCGGCCAGCGCCGTGACTGCCAGCAGCGCGCACGAGACCGCGCGGCTAGGGCTCATCCGGATCCTTGAAGCGCATCATCGGGCGCATGACGAACAGATAGCGCACCGCGAGTTGCCCCTCCATTTCCACGTCGATCTGCATCTGCACCAGCTTGCCGTCACGCTGCGCGGTGATCTTCGTGGTGCGGGTGCAGTCGCCAGGGACGCCAACGCAGGGATCCTTCGTGGTCATGGTGTCGCCCAGCAGGTACCCCAACCCGCCGTCGGCAACGCCCTTGTTGTCGACCTGCAGGTAGTGGACTGCCAGTTCGTCGGGATCGAGGCCGTAAAGCACCATGGCCGGCTGCAGAGTGGAGATTCCACCCGGGACTTCCTGGCCATCGTCGCCGCGGACTTCGGGCCAGCTGACCTTGATCGTGCATTGCACGCCCGGCGCCAGACCGAAGGCAACGCAATCACCCTTGCCCGAGACGGTCTGCCGGCCCAGCGGCGCGCCGTTCGGTGCGTGCGGTTCCACATAGCCGGCATAGCGGAACTGGCCCACCAGCCGCCGCATCCAGTCGATGATGACCTGCGGGTTCCGGACCGGCTGGGTCCGCCTGCCCTGGACCAGCACCTCGCCGAGTTCCTGGTCGCGTCTGGGCGCGGATTCCGCCTGTTGGGCCCCCGTTGCGGCCGGGGCAGTGGCCGGTGCCTGGGCCGCGGTGGCTGTTGCCGTGCCCAGCAGCACAGACAGCGCCAGAGACCCGCCACAGATTGCATGAATGCCAATACGCTGTTTCATCATGACTCCCTGAAACCCACCGGCGATGCGCCGGTGCCCCCGCCCACGGTCCTCCTAGGACCGGTGAGTCTGCCCACTAGTTCGCTGCTTGTCCGGGAATTCCCTGGTGATAACTCGCCAGCCGGGGCCGGGATCGGCACGCTGCCGCTTGCGGGCAGCGGCCCTACCACATCTCCTTCAGGAGGCCGCTGGCATCGATGCTGATCGGCTCCGACCCGGTCGAATCCAGCCGCGAATCTCCGGCATTGGAGCCCACGTAGCTCGTCTGCTCGAAACACTTGAGCACCTTGTCGGTCATGAAGCGGCTGCGAGCGCCGTACACATGCGCATCGCCCTGCGGTGCCTGCTGCGTCAAGGGGAACTTCAGCGGCTGCAGCAACTGCAGCTCATTGCGCGCGCGGGTCATGGCCACATACAGCAGCCGGCGCTCCTCATCGAGCAGCTCCGGCCGGGCCGCTGCGAATTCCGACGGGAAGCTGCCATCGACCACATTGAGCACATACACCGTGTCCCACTCCATGCCCTTGGCCGAGTGCACGGTGGACAGCACCAGATAGTCCTCGTCCTGGCTGGCCCGGCCGGACAGGTCGCCGGTGCTCTGCGGCGGATCCAGCGTCACCTCCGTGACGAAGCGCTCGCGCGAGCGGTACTGGGTTGCCAGTTGCTCGAGCTGGTCCAGATCGCCGATGCGCGTGTGGAAGTGCTCGTAGATGCGCGTCAGGTGAGGCTGGTACCACTCCCGCACCATGCGCACCTGACCTTCCCACGGCGCACCGGGGTCGGTGAGCTTCTGCATCAGGTCAGCCAGCCGCAGGAATTCCTTCTCGGTTTGCGAGGTGACCTTCAGGCCACGCAGTGATTCGAACCCGCCACCCGCCTCGGCCAGCGCATCCAGGGTCCAGCGCGCGTTCACCGGGCCCATGCCGGGCAGCAACTGCAGCACGCGGAACGCCGCCATGGAATTGCGCGCGTTGTCCGCCCAGCGCAGCACCGCGATCAGGTCCTTCACGTGCGAGCCTTCCAGGAACTGCAGGCCGCCGTACTTCACGAAGGGAATGCGTCGGCGCGTGAGTTCCACCTCCAGCAGGTCGCTGTGACTGCCGGTGCGGAACAACACCGCCTGACGACGCAGGGTGATACCGGATTCGCGTCTCTGCAGCACCTGCCGCGCAACGTACTCGGCCTGCGATTCCAGATCGTCAATGCTCACGTATCGCGGCTGGGTCCCGCCGGCACGGGTTGCGAGCAGGTGCTTGCGGAACTGCCGAGGCGCCTCGGCGAGCAATGCATTGGCGGCATCGAGCAGCGGCTGGGTCGAGCGGTAGTTCTGCCCCAGCGGCACGACTTCGGCCGGTGGCGTGTACTGCTGCGCGAAGCCGAGGATGTTCTCCACCGCCGCGGCGCGGAAGGAATAGATCGCCTGCGCATCGTCACCCACGACGGTCAGGCCGGAACCGTCAGGCTTGATGGCCTGCAGGATCTGCGCCTGCAGTGCATTGGTGTCCTGGTATTCGTCGACCAGGATATGGTCGAAGTGCCTGCCCACGTGCCGCGCGAGGCGCGGCTCGGATACCAGCACCTGCCAGTAGAGCAGCAGATCGTCATAGTCGAGCAGCGCCATCTGCTGCTTGCGCTCCACATAGGTACGAAACAGCTTCTTCAGCTCTTCTTCCCACTGCTGGCACCATGGAAACTGCTGCAGCGTCTCCGTCAGATCCTTGCCGGTATTGACGCGCCACGAGTAGATCGCAAGGCAGGTCTCCTTGCGGGGAAAGCGCTGCTCGAGTGCAGCGAAGCCCAGCTCGGCGCGGACCTGATCGATGATGTCGGCCGAATCGGCACGATCGATCACGGTATAGCAGGGATCAAGCTTCAGCTGCGGTGCGTAGTGGCGCAGCAGACGGTTCGAGATCGAGTGGAAGGTGCCGGCCCACACCAGTCGCTGCGCCAGCGCCTGTGACCTGCCGCCGAGCGTGTCATCCAGCTGCTTGCGCAGGATTTCGATCGCACGACGCCGCATCTCGGCGGCAGCGCGGCGCGTGAACGTCAGCAGCATGATGCGCGAAGGGTCCACGCCATTCAGCACCAGATGAGCCACGCGCGCCGCCAGCGTACTGGTCTTGCCGGTACCCGCGCCCGCAATCACCAGCAGCGGACCCGCGTGAAACTGCCCATCGGGCGTCGTGGATCCATAGCCGACAGCCTTGCGCTGCGCCAGGTTCAGGGTTTCCAGGTGACTTGCCGGGGTCGCCATAATCGCTTCAACTATAGCAATGCCCCAGCCTCAGGACCCGGACAAGGTCGAAACCGTCTTCAATGGTCGCGTGATCACGGTGAATGTCGAGCACGTCAGGCTGCCAAACGGGCTTACAGGCCGGTACGAGATCATTCGCCACCCCGGCGGTGCTGCGGTGGTGGCCATGGACGCCGCGGGCCGCGTGTGCCTGTTGCGGCAGTTTCGCCCTGCCGGGGGCGGCTGGGTCTGGGAGCTTCCTGCGGGGCGCCTCGAGCCGGGAGAAACGCCCGAATCGACCGCGCGCCGCGAACTGGTGGAGGAAGCCGGGCGCGAGGCCCTGCACTGGCAATCCCTGGGCAGCATTCTGTCGTCTCCTGGCGTCCTTGCCGAGACCATTCATCTGTTCCTGGCTCGCGATCTTAGCGAAGTTCCGCTGGCCCATGAATCGCATGAAGTCATGGAAATCCATTGGGTCGACATGGCCACGGCCCTGCGCCAGGCCCTGAGCGGCGAACTGCGCGATTCCAAGACAGTGGTCGCATTGTTGCGGGCGGACGCACGGCTTCGGTCAAGACCCGCGACATAAGGGTGCACGCCGTGAGCCAGTCGACAGTTTTGGCGCATTCCACACCATAATATTCGTCACCCATGGGCAAGGAAAAAACCCCGGACCGCTTCACCATCCATCTCCCCGACGATGACGAGCCGGAGCGCGAGATGCCGGATCATCTGGAGATGGTGGATTACGACCCGAAGAAGGGCATCCGGAAGAAGATGGTCGGTGGTGCCTACGACCCCTATTCGAAAGAGACGCCCAATCTCAGCGACACCGCACGCATCCGCAAGCCACGCGTCGACCTGCACAAGCTGTCCGAGTGGATCAAGACCTCGCAGCAGGTGAAGGCGCTGCGTGAGGAAGACCTGCCGCCCGGCACCAAACTGCCGAAGAAAGACTGAAGCTTCAGCTGCGCACCCGCGCGCGCAGCAGCCAGAACCCCAACCCGGCCACCGCTGCATGTGCCCACCACAGGCCTGCAGCCGGCGGCAATTCACCACGACCCAGCATGGTACGACCCGCGGTCAGCAGGCCGGCATAGGCTGCGAACATCAACACTGCCCATGGAAGCCGCGCATAGCGCCCCTGACCCGGTGCCAGTCGCGCCAGCGGCACCGCGACAAGCCCCAGCAGGATCACATTGATTACCCATGCAAGGCGCCAGTGCCACTCTGCCTGCTCGCGTGGCTGAGCTGACCTCAGCAGCTCGGCGCTGGTGAGACCATCAACCCGCGGCGGCCCGCCCAGCGCTCCACCAGGCAGCGCTATGTTCAGCACCTGGCGCGCGAACTTCGTGGTCCGCCAGTCCGCCTCGCCCGGCACACCTTCATAGCTGCTCCCGTCCCGCAGCTCGACCTGCAATACGTCGCCGGAGGGCATGAGCTGCTGCCGCGCACTGCGTGCCTGCAGCACCTGTACGTGCGCACCGGCGTCGGGCCACTGGCGCTGCATGAACACATCCTGCAGCGAACCCTCGGCGTCCATCGCACGAAAGTAGACCGTGACGCCCTGGCCGAGCGCGTGAAAGGAGCCGGGCACCAGTTGCCTGACGACGCTGCTGCGCTGGGCTTCGACACGCAGCGCAACCGCCCGGCGCGCAGCCTGCGGCGCATCGATGAATGTCACCCACGCGGCAAGAATGGCCACCACAGCCGTGACCAGGCCGGCGGCACCTGACAGGAACGAGGCGGGGATTCCGCCGCTCTGTGCGGCCGTGATCTCGTTATCGTGATAGAGGCGGCCGAGCGCGAGGGCGATGCCCAGCAGCAGTGCGAATGGCAGGATCACCATCAGGCTGGTGCGCAGTGACAGCAGCGCCAGCTCGGGCACCATCGACCCGGGCACCTGGCCATCGGCTGCACGTCGCAACACGAAAGCCAGCTGGTAGGTTGCCAGGACTGCCAGCAGCACCAGACCCACGGCCAGTGTGCTGACAACCATCTCGCGCAGCACATGGCGGAAGAAGATGCCGCGCAGCATGCGGATGCGCTACCAGGGCGCGTCGGCGCGTCTTGCGAACCGGTACCAGGGATCGGGCTCGCTGCCGTGCACCAGCCGACCCGTGGCATCACGCTGCTGCTCGAAGATGGCAATGCCATCGCCGTTGAGCGTGACGCGCTGCTCGACCCGCAATGCCTCCCCGGTGTCGCGAGCCGAGGTGCGGCAATTGCCCGACGTGGCGGCCGAGAATCCGTTGCCCTCGCGCCTGAACAGCAGATCACAGCCCGATCGCGGACGCAGATCCTCCGCCAGCATGCTGCGGAACAGGTCGCGGTTCAGTTGCCCATCGCGCCAGCGTAATGGCTCGGCAAGATCTGCCTGGATGAGCACCGCCAGTTCCTGGTCGGGAACGCTGTCGACGATGTACATGTGCTGTGCCAGTACACGCCGCGCATCATCCGCGGCCATCTCCTGCACATAGAACACATGCTCGCCGACCAGCGGAGCATCCACCGGCGCGATCATCAGCTTCAGTGGCGCGTGGTCGGGACTGGCACGCGACTGGGCGAGATTGTCGTAGCTGCCGCCCAGATGGCCGAGCAACTGGCCCAGGAACACCTTGTCGGGCTTTGGACCCGATGCACAGGAACTCACCAGCACAGCCAGCGCCAGCCACAGGGTCTTCCTACGCGCCATACATCACCCGCCATTGCGCCGGATAGGTCAGACCCAGCTTGACGATGCAATCGAGCAGCGCCGGATAGTCGAGGCCGGCCGCGGCGCCGGCGCGCGCAAAGTCCTCGTCCTGTGCCAGGTGCGGATTCGCATTGGCTTCCAGTGCATAGATGCCGCCGTCGGCGCGCATGCGAAAGTCCATGCGGGCGTACCCGGTGAGGCCCAGTGCGCGATAGATGCGCCGCGACAGCTTGTCGAGCCGCGCTTCGACTCCTGCCGGCAGGTCGGTGGCGGGCGCGCTGTCGATGCCGTACTTGGCGCGGTACTTGACGTCCCACTTCACCTTGCGCGTGGCGATGGCGCTGCCCCGTTCACCTATGCTGCCGAAATTCAGTTCCCACACGGGGAAGCGCTTCAGCCGGGAATTGCCCAGCATTCCCACGTACAACTCGCGGCCCTCGATGTACTCCTCGACCAGCACGTCGGTCTTCTGCCCCTCCTGCACGAACTCGATGCGTTCCTTCAATTGCGTCGCGTTGGCCACCACCGAAGCCTGCGAGATGCCCAGCGAAGCATCGTCGGTGCTGGACTTCACGAACAGCGGATAGCGCATGCGCGCAGGCACCCGCACCCGCTGCCCGCGGCGGAACACGGCAAACTGCGGCGTGGGAATGCGGTGGAAGGCGAACACCTGCTTGCACAGGGACTTGTCGCGCGACAGCAGCAGCCCGCGCGGATTGCAGCCGGTGTAGGGCTGGCGGAGCATCTCGAGGAAGGCGGTGACGTGCTGGTCGTAGCTGACGATGCCGTCGAACTCTTCCAGCAGGTTGAACACCACATCGGGCTGCCAGTCGGCTATCACGGTGCGCAATTCGGTGATGGAATCCAGCACCCCGAGCGCACGCACTTCATGACCGGAAGCCCGCAGCGTCTGGATGACGTCGAACTCGGTGCGCCATTCCTCGATGGCCTTCGGCACCTGCCCTTCCAGACTGTCCGGCGGCATCAAGCTCGGGTGCAGCACCACCAGGACTCGAGATCGCTTCATAGATTCAGCTGAGGCCGTTCCCTTTCGTCCAGCAAACGCACCAGGCGGGCGAGCAACCAGCGCGCATGCGGCATGGCACTGCGCTTCGACCCACGGAGATACAGCTGCATGTTATCCGAACCTTCGATCGCAATGCGCAGCGCGTGATGCAGGTTGTACCGGTCGAATTCATCACCCAGTTCCCCACTGGCCAGCAATTCGCGCCGGTGTGCGCGCAGAAAGGCTGCCGCACGCGTCATGCCGCGACGCGCGGGACGCTTGGCGAACACCCTGAGCAGCAAGCCGTCGATGGCCTCGCTGCGCCAGTCCATCTGCCGGGCGAGTTTCTCGCGGTAATGCTGCGCGAGAGTACGGCGGTTGCCGGACACCGGCTCCACGAAGGCGCGGCTGCGCACCAGCGGGGCTTCACCCGCGATCTGGCTCATCATTTCATCCACCAGACGCAGTTTCTCCCAGGCGGGCCAGCTGGCATAGGTGCGGCGCCAGTCCGAATTGGGCTTCAGCCACACCGCAAAGGTTTCGGCGAAGTCTTCGGTGGGATGCGACTGGGCGTACCACTCGCCGAGGTGACGCACGAATCTGCGGCTGCCGGGCCGGGCGCGATAGGTTTCCGGATACGGGAGTGACGCCGGCCCGAACACCTCGCGCCAGCGCGCGCGCAGGCGCAGCCGGTACGCCGTATCGATCGCGTGACCCACCTCGTGACGCAGGATGCGCATCATCCAGTTGACGTTGCCGCCCTCCACGCTGCGCATCATGCGCCGCTCCAGCTGCATCAGCCGCGGATGGGCGAGATAGAACGGCACCGCGATACCGGGCACGCCGTCGGGCGAGAACCACTCCTCCGAAAGCCACATGTGCGGGCGAAAACGCAGGCCCCGGCGTTCCAGTTCGCCATGCACGCGATTCAGGCGCTCACCCAGCCGTGTCCCGCCAAGCTTCAGGCCGAGGTCGCAGAAGCGCAGCTGCAAGAGCTCGGCGTCCGGCAGCCGCGACCACGTCCGGACGGAGCGCGACACAGGTCGTGCCTCGCGCCCGCTCCTCGCACCACGTGCATCAGCCGGCCGTGGCATTGCGTGCCTCCACCTGCCAGTCGAGGATGTAGGCCTCCTGCTCCGGCGTCTCGGGAATCCACGGCCAGCGGGCAGCACGCGCATTCTGGCGCCACAACCTGTTCAGCGTTTCCATGGCCGCGTCGGGTGCATTGCCCTGCTCACGCAACCAGCAGCCGATGGTCATGCCGGTGCGGCCGATGCCGGCTCGACAGTGCACGTACACGGCATCCTTGCCTGACAGCGCCTGCGCCAGTGTGCTGAGGATCTCGCGCATGCGCGCCGGTTCCTGCGGTACGGAGTGATCCGGAATCGGCAGGTTGTGGTACAGGGCCTTCCTGGGCAGCAGCGCGCTGTAGGAAGGCATCTCGCCAGACCACGTCAGGTCGATGAAGCTGCGCACGCCGGCAGCCAGCAGCAGATCCACGCGGCGGCGGGTGGCGGCATCGTTCTCACCCGCCGGATGCTCACCGGCCAGCAAGCGACCGGGCAATGCCCAGTAGCTGTTGGGCAGCGGCGGGATCATGCATCCTCCCGCGGCCTGAGCCCGGCAAAATCAAACAGGCGTGTATCGGCCAGCGTGTCCGGTTCGACATTGCGCAGTGCCGTCAGCAGCGATTCGATGCGGCCCGGATGCTCGCGCTCCCACCC
>CAYWDZ010000052.1:0-17245 GCA_964456255.1 uncultured Steroidobacteraceae bacterium
TCGAGGTGCAGGGAGAGCTGAAGTCGGCCATGGAATGCAACTGCTCGCACTGCAGCCGCAAGGGTTACCTGCTGTGGTTCGTGCAGCGCACGGCCTTCACGCTCAGCAGCGACCCATCGGCGCTGGGCACGTACACGTTCAACAAACACGTGATCCAGCATCATTTCTGCACCAACTGCGGCTGCGCGCCGTTTGGCCTCGGCACCCACGATGGCGTGGCCATGGCGGCCATCAACATCCGCTGTCTGGAAGACATCGACCTGGCGCAGGTACCCCGACAGCAGGTGGACGGACGCTCGTTCTGACTCAGGGCGCGGCAGCAGTCGCGCGCGGCGGTTCGCGGAAGAAGATCGCGAACAGCAGCAGCACGATGAAGGCCATGGCGGCCGGTACCAGCCAGATGCACACCCAGCCATGGCCGGTGCCATCCGAGAGTGTGTAGCGATCCACCACCCAGCCTGCCGCCCAGTTGCCGATCAACTGGCCCACGCCGTAGGTGACCACGTGGATGAAGCCCTGCGCCGCGGCGCGCTGCGCCCTTTCCACCGTCTTGTCCACGTAGATCTGGCCGGTGACGAAGAAGAAGTCGAAGCAGATGCCATGCAGCAGGATGCCGGCGTACAGCAGCGACACCAGCGAGCCGTTGTTGCCGAAGGCGAACAGCACATAGCGCACCGACCACGCGAACATGCCGATGAGCAGCATCTTCTTCACGCCCAGGCGCGCGAAGAAGAACGGGATCAGCACCAGGAACATCACCTCGGACATCTGGCCGAGCGTCATCTTGGTGGCGGCGTTTTCCATGCCGCTCTCGTTCAGGAACGCATTGGCGAAGCTGTAATAGAACGAAAGCGGAATGCAGATCAGCAGCGAGCCGGCCACGAACACCGCGAAGGAGCGATCCTTCATGTAGCGCAGTGTCTCCAGACCCAGCGCCTGGTACAGCGACGGCTTCTGGCCGGCAGCCGCCGGTGGCGTGGCCGGCAGCATGAATGCATAGAACCCCAACGCCAGCGAGATCACCGCGCCGATCTTCAGCGGCATATTGGTGGGCTCGATGCTGTAGCCCAGCATCTTCGGCGCGATGTAGCCCACGACAAAACCGGCCACGATCCAGCCGAAGGTGCCGAAGGCGCGAATCACGCCGAACTGCTTGCCCGGGTCACTCATCTGGTGGAACGAAATGGCGTTGGCCAGACCCAGCGTCGGCATGTAGCAGATGGCGTAGGCCATCATCGCCCAGAAGAACGTGCCCGGATCGGTGATCGAGGAGATCCACCACAGCAATGCAGCACCCACCAGGTGCAGCAGGCCCATCACCTTCTGCGCCTGGAAGAAGCGGTCCGCCACTGCGCCGGCAATCACTGGTGCGAGGATCGCGCCCCAGTTCATGGTGCTGTAGGCCGCGCCGTTCTCGGCACCCGTAAAGCCGATCTTCAGCAGATACGTGCCCATGGTGACGAACCACGACCCCCACAGCGCGAACTGCAGGAACATCATCACCGAGAGCTTGACGCGCACGGCTGGCTGCATGGTTTTCCCCGTATGGCCGGTGGCCATTGTTGTCGTTATGCTTGCCAGTCTAATCAAATCGGCGGGGGAAGCGGAACATGACCGACCGGCGCAGTTTCATCGGCATGGCGGGTCTTGCCGCCGGGGCAACCCTGCTGGGCAATCTTCCCTCCGCGCCGGCACGAGCTGCCGCCGCGAAGGACCCCTGGTTCCGCATCTCGCTGGCCGAGTGGTCCTTCAACCGCACGCTGCGCGCGGCCAACACGAAGATGACCAACCTCGACTTCCCGGTGGTCGCGCGCCGCGACTTCGGCATCGATGTGGTCGAGTACGTGAACCAGTTCTGGATGGACAAGGCCGAAGACAAGACCTATCTGGCCGAACTGAAGAAGCGCTGCGACGACAACGGCGTGAAGAGCGGCCTGATCATGTGCGACCAGGAAGGCGCCTTGGGCGACGCCGATCCGGCGAAGCGCACCAGGGCGGTGGAGAACCACTACAAGTGGGTCACGGCCGCGGCGTACCTGGGCTGTCACTCCATCCGCGTGAATGCGCAGTCCTCAGGCACCTGGGGCGCGCAGCTGGATTGCGCGGTCGATGGCCTGCACCGGCTGGCCGAGTTCGCCGGCCAGCACGGCCTGAACCTCATCGTGGAGAACCACGGTGGCACGTCGAGCCACGGCAAGTGGCTGGCGCTGGTGATCGAGCAGGTGGGCCTGCCGAACATGGGCACGCTGCCGGATTTCGGCAACTTCAACATTGCGCAGGGCAAGCCCTACGACCGCTATCTCGGCGTGACCGAACTGATGCCGTTCGCAAAGGGTGTGTCGGCCAAGAGCTATGCGTTCGATGCCGCCGGCAACGAGACCACCATCGACTACCTGCGCATGCTGAAGATCGTGCGCGATGCCGGTTACCGCGGCTACGTGGGCATCGAGTTCGAAGGCCGCGGCATGGAAGAAGCCGATGGCGTCAACGCGACGAAGAAACTGCTCGAGCGCGTGCGCAGCGAACTCGCCCCGGGCGCGTAATCGCCCGGCCGCGGATGCGTATTACTTGAGCTTCTCTCCGGTGTACGGGTTGAACAGGTAGTTGGGGGGAAACATCTCGCCGGACTGCTTGTCGAAGAGCGGCGGCAGCAGGCTGCCCAGCGGCAGATGCCACACGAAACTCTTCCCGTAGAACGAGATGTCGAGCGTTCCGGCCCGCTCGGCATCGATCAATGGCATGCCGTCCTTCACCGCCGGATACACCAGGAACTCCAGCCCGCCTCCCACCTCGCCGGCCGCCTGCATCAATGCCGGCTTGAGTTGCGTGAGCAGCAGCGTCACTCCCGGCTGAACGTCCTTCTCATCGAGGGCCTGCAACTCCTTGCCATCGACCCTGAAGTGCGTGTTCTTCAGCAGATCCTGCCGCGACTGCAGATCCAGGAGCTGCGCCGCGACCGCGCGCCCCTTGAGCACGGCCAGCACGGTGTAGTTGCTCATCACCTGCAGGATCTGTGCGCGGACGTCCTCGGGGAGGGTCTTGTTGTCGGCAAAGCTCTCGGCCCAGAACTGCTGCGGAATCCACCAGACCATCGACACCTGGCCCTCATTCACGACCATGCGCTGGGTGTCACGGACGATGTCCTCGATCTCGGCGCCACCCGCGCGCGCTGCCAGCAGGCAAAGTGCCAGCGACATGGCCGCAGTCCGTACTCTCGTCGGTTTCATTGATATCCCTTACTTGCGAGTGATGTGGTAGCCCCGCGCGCGCAGCAGTTCGACCAGCCCCTGGGGGCCGACCATGTGCAATGCGCCCGTGACGATCAGATAGTCCTGCGTGGGGTCGGCGAGCATCTGCTCGATGCGCGGCAACCAGTTGCGATTGCGCTGCACGACAACCTTGCCGAACAGCTCCGGCAGTTCAGCCATGCTCTGCGCCAGGTCCGCCTCGAGCGCGGCCAGATCGCCGCGGCGCCACGCCTCGGTCAGCTCGCGCAGCTCCTGCTGGTCATCGTCGTCGAGTGAGTCGGCGAGGAACTGCCGCTGCTCTTGCATCGACATCCTGGCAAAGAATCCCAGCTGCTCGGCCACGGTCTCCAGGCCCACGATGGGCTTGGCATCGCGACGTGCGCGCACTGCAATCTGGTAATCCACGCCGTCCTCCGGCGTGAAGCCCGCCTTCATCTGGCGCTGCAGAATGATCTGCGTGGCCACGTACCAGGGCTGCATCCCGTCGAGCTGGTCGGGGTCGAGCCCAAGCGACTTCGCCACGGTGCCGAGCCGGGCGTTCAGCTCGGCGCCCAGCAGCGGCGCCAGGGTCTGTCCGCCGGGCAGGAATTGCAGCGCATGCACCTCCGCGCCAGGCATGTCGCCCGACGCGGCGAAAGGATCCATCTCTTCGACCAGCACTTCCGCGTCGGCATAGGCAGCCTCGGTTACCGGCGGCAGCGCGTGGTCATCGGCATGCAGCACATGCACCGAACCCAGCAGATAGACGGTGTTGTGCCGGCCGGCCACTTCCCAGAAGACATGCTGGCCGTCGGCGCGCGCCGCGGCACCAGGCAGCAGCGCCAGCGCGATGCTGGCGAGGGTGCGAAGCAGCTTTCCGGGGCGCATGTTGAACATGCGCCCATGGTACCCCGACGAGGCGCGCTACAGCCCGCGCATCAGGCCAACCAGCCCCCCTGCGATGCCGGCCTCGGCGCAGCCCGGCTTCAGGCTCGACGACAGCACGGTGAACACATTGCGCCCGTACGCGTCCTCGCTCGGAATGTACCCGGTCGGCGCCGAACCGTTGGTCAGCGTAGCCATCAACGTGTGCTTGAACGGTGACTCGCGCTTCATGCGCTGCGCAATGCCGTTGTAGACCTCGGCATTCACCGCGCCCAGGTAGATGTCGCCGATGCGCAGCGCGGTGAGCATGATCGGCACCTCGCCCGCATCCACATAGCTGCCCGGATAGCCGGCGCGCCCGGTATCCGTGCGCTTGCGCGCGGGACAGGTAAACGTGGTCTGTGCGCCGTGCACGGTGACATCGGCCGGTGACTTCTCCAGCGAGGCGCGCATCACGTGCAGGATTTCCTCACCCAGCATCTGTCCCATCGTGAGCGTCATCTGCTTCTGCTCTTCCATCAGCACCTGCACGCGCGGATTGCTGCGGTCCAGCCCCGTGCCGCCAGATGGCATGGAGTTGCTGATGTCCTCGCCGCGCTTGGCGTAGTCCTTGATGCGGATGTCGCGCAGCTCGTAGGTCTGGTCGAAGAAGATGGGGTTCTGGTCGCCGGCCGCGCCGCTGGTCCACAACGCCACCACGTCGCCGCCCAGGTGCCGCTCCACGTAGCGCGAGGTGGCGCCGGGAATGTCGCCGCTGACCAGATCCAGCGTGCCGGTCAGCACCGCGTGCACCGCGTAGTTGCTGTACACCGCGATCGGCTCGCCCTGCAGGGTCTCGAACCGCATCACCGCGACCGTCTTGTCCGAGGTTCCCTCGTAGTTCGGGCCTTCCCACCAGCGATTGGTGGCCGGATCGACGATGTCGCGGTTCACGTTGATGTACGACACGCCCGTACCCCAGGCCGCGCGCGCCGGCTGCAGCTTTGCCGCCGCGGCGGTCAGGCCCTGCATCACCTTCTCGTCGAGATTGCCGGCGGCCTGGAAGGGCACGCTGTGCGTGTGCGTGGCCGAGATCAAGAGCTGCGCCGCGGGAATGTTCAGTTCCTTCGCCGCGCGCGCGCTCACCTTGTTGTACACGTCCGTTGAGACACCGCCGGCGTCGATGGACACCAGCGCGGCGCGCGCGCGGCCGTTGTCGATGACGATGCAGCGGATGTAGATCGGGTCCAGCACGCCCAGGTAGTTGCGCGGCAGCTTGTCCGCAGCCGGCGTGTAATCGATGCGTGCGGCGCCGACGCGCAGGCTCGTTTCGCTTGCCGCCTGCCGCTCAGCCGGCACAGCGGCGGTGCACAGGACCAGGGACAGCGCAATCAATGGCAGCTTCATGGCGTTCTCCTTCAGCGGAACAGTTGCAGGTCGATGGCCTCGGCCATCGCCTTGTTGCCGGCATCGTTGGGATGAATATGGTCACCCGAGTCATAGGCGGGCTTGAGCTTCGTCGGTGCAGCCGGATCGCGCGTGGCGGCATCGAAATCCACCACCGCGTCGAATGCGCCGCTCTCGCGGATCCAGCGGTTCACGTCCTGGCGCATCTTCTCGCCGGCCTCGGTGTATGTAGGCACACCTTCGAAGGGTGTCAGCGTGGCTCCGATGATGGCGAGCCCATGCAGGTGCGCGCGGCCGATGAGCAGGCGATACCCGGCAATGATGTCCGCCGCGGTCACCTTTTCGGTGGCCGGCAGATTCGGAATGGAGCTGAAGCTGATGTCGTTGATCCCTTCGAGCAACAGCACCCACTTCGCGCCCGGCCGCGACAGCACATCGCGATCGAAGCGCGCCAGCGCACTGGAGCCTGCGCCTTCCTTGAGTACGCGATTGCCGGAAATGCCCATGTTGATCACCGCACGCGGCGGGATCTGCTTCTGCGCGGCCAGGCGCCGCGCCAGCTCCGAAGGCCACGGCATGTCCGAGTCCAGCGTGACGGCGAAGCCATCAGTGATGGAATCGCCGAAGGCAATGATGGTGGCAGCCTTGTCGTCGGCCAGCACATCGAGGCCGGCCAGCCACAGATAGGAATGGAACTCGGTGGCATCGCCGAGCTTCTCTGCCGCAACCTGATTGCCGGGCGCGAGCCACGCCTTGCGCATGCCCATGGGATGCGATGTGGTCGGGCCGCTGTCGGAGGCCAGGTACAGCGATACGGCCAGATCCATCTGTGCCGCCACGTCGTAGTCGACCGGATCGCTGTAGATCTGCGCGCCGGGCGCCAGCACCACGGCCTGCTGACCGCCGAAGGTGAGCTTGCGGCTGCTGCCGGGGCGTATGGCCGAACCACTGGCCAGCCGCGCGACCTCCACGGCATCAACGCGCACCGGCGCATAGCCGAAGGAGTTGGACAGCGCGATGCGCACGGCGCGTCCGGCAACCGTGCTGCGCGCCACCATGCGCACCGTCTGCGCGGCGACCTTGGCCGGCGGGGTCTCGCGCGCCGGAATCGCGCGGGCCGGCACCACCAGCTGCTGCGCCGTACCCCATGCCGCCACCCAGTTGCCACTGCAGGCCTTGCCACACAGCTGCTGGGCCGGCACCGGACCGCAGATCAGGGCCAGTAACGTCAGCGCCAGCACCTTGCTGAAGAAACGAGTGTGCATTGCCCCTTCCCCCGGATATTCGCGCAGCATACCGGCTGGCGCGGCGACTGCAAACGTTTGCGAAGCCATGCTAGAGTCGCCCCTGAACAAGAGCGGACCCACGAACCATGATGGTCCGCAGCGGGGAAACAACATGTTTTCGTGTGCAAGGGTGCTGGGCTGCGCGCTGCTGTTGTCCATACCGGTCACCGGCCATGTGGCCGAGCCTGGCCGGGGCTTCGGCCCGCCGCCGGGCAACCAGGGGCTGGGCACTGGCCCGATCCGTGATGACGTGCCACGCATCAAGCTCTACGAACAGACGCCCGGCGTGGTGCCAGGCAACGAAACCGAGCTCGATCCGACCGAGCCCACCCTGGACATCTACCTGCCTGCAGCCGGCAAGGCCACCGGCGCCGGCGTACTGATCCTGCCCGGCGGCGGGTACCAGATCCTCACGGTGCCGGGCGAAGGGCCGGCACCGGCGCGATTCTTCCGGTCGAACAATGTCGCGGCCTTCGTGCTGCGTTACCGCCATGGCCCGCGCTACCACTACCCCACCACGCTCACCGATGCACAGCGCGCGCTGCGGCTGATCAAGTCGCGCGCGAAGGAATACGGCATCGATCCGGAGAAGGTCGGCGTGCTGGGAGCCTCGGCCGGTGGCCATCTCGCAGCCATGCTGGCCACGCTGTACGACAGCAAGGTGCTGCCCGCCGCGCCCTATGCGCCCGACGCCGTCGACGCGCTGAGCGCGCGACCGGCATTTGCGCTGCTCGAGTACCCGGTCATCGACCTCACCGACGACGCCGTGACCCATCGCGGCTCGCGCACCAACCTCACGCAGGAGAACACGGCGCTGTACGCGCCGCTGTCGCCGCAGCTGCATGTCACGAAGGAAACGCCGCCCATCTTCATCGTGCACGGCACGAACGACCGGCTGGTGCCGGTGAAGAATTCGCTGCTGATGTACGAGGCCGCGCTGAAGGCCGGCGTACCGGTCGAGATGCACATCCTGGACAACGGCCCGCATGGCTTCGGCATGGGCACGAACCTCAACGATGCCACTGTCGAGGAATGGCCAACGCTGGCGCTGCGCTTCATCGCGCGACACCAGATGATTCCAGCGCTTCCCAAGTGAACAACGCCCACGAGACCCCGAGGAGAACCAGCATGAAACCGGTTGCCAGATCGCTCGCCGCCTGCGGACTCTTTGCGGCACTTTGCCTACCCACCACCCTCGCGCTCGCGCAGGCCGGCCCGCCACCGCAGGTTTATCCCGAAGGCATTCGCGGCGGCTCGGAAGTCACTCCGGAGAAGGGCGTCGAGATTCGCCACTACACGTTCAAGGAAACCGGCGAGGAACTGCCCTACTCCGTGTTCGTGTCCTCGAAGATCAAGAAGGGCAAGAAAGCCCCGCTGATCATCGCGCTGCGCGGCTACACCGGCACCACGCTGACCTTCGTGCGCGGCACGGCGGTGGACCTGGCCGAGAAGGGCGGGTACATCCTGGTCGGGGCCATCGGCTACAACAACCGCGCGTGGTTCGGCATGGATCCGAATGCGCCGCGCTCGGGTGGCCCGGGCCCCGGGGCAGCACCCGGTCGTGCCGGTGGACCGGGTGCTGGCGCGCCGGGCGGCCCGCGTGCTGGTGGACCGGGCGGCGCGCGCGCTGGTGGGCCGCCACTGGTCGGCGGCGCCGAGCTGGATGCGGTGAAGTCCTCGGCCTACAGCGAGCAGGACGTGATGAATGTGCTCGCCCTGGTGCGCAAGGAATTCAAGATCGATGACCGGCGCATCTATCTGATGGGCCACTCGCAGGGCGGCGGCGGCGCGCGCCACCTGGCCGAGAAGTATCCGGACATCTGGGCCGGCGTCGCGCTGCTGGCACCGGCGCTGTTTGGTCCGCCGCCCACCGCCGACTCGCCGCTGACGAAGATCCCGCTGCTGCTGGCCGTGGGCGACAAGGATTCACTGGCCACTTCGGTGAAGACCTTCAGCGAGCAGCTCGATGCGTTGAAGGTCAAGCATGGGTACGTGCTCAAGCCCGGCCTCGACCACGGCACCATCATCATGGGCGCGATGCCGGAAGTGTTCGCGTTCTTCCCGCAGCACAAGAAGAAGAAGTAGCGCGGAGGCGCCGCCAGCCCGCGTCAGCCCGCGCGGATCTTCGTGGTCCGTTGCGGCCTGGCTTGCGGGCTGCGCGCCGCGCCGGGAATCGACGGCAGCGCGCGATAGTTCTTGCGCAGACTCGAGGCACGCACCACCAGCTTGGTTGGAATGACCACGGTGGTGCCTGCTTCGCCGCGCAGCTTGCTCAACAGGTTGTCCACCAGCAGCCGCGCACCAGTCTGGTAGTCCTGGCGGATCGTGGTCAGCTGCGGAAGTGTCAAGGCTGCGAACGGGATGTCGTCGAAGCCGGTGATGGCCACGTCGGCCGGCACCTTGCGGTCGTTTTCGGCCAGCGCGCGCATGGCATTGATTGCCAGCACATCGGAACAGGCGACGATGCCGTCGAATTCGGTGCCGGCCTCCAGCAACCCTGCTACGGCCTGATAGGCCGTGTCGCTGCCGAACCGCACGGCCAGCTCCAGCTGCGCATCGCCTGCCACGCCGGACTCGCGCAATGCGCGCAGATAGCCTTCGCGGCGCGCGGCCACTTCCGGCGCGGCCGGATCCCCCAGGAACACGATGCGCCGGCAACCCTGCTCCAGCAGGTGGGCGGTGGCATCGTGGCCGCCGGTTTCGTTGTCCGAGCCCACGGTCACGTAGTGCTGGCCCGGCAATTGCGCGCCCCACACCACCAGCGGGAAACCCGCATCGGCCACGCGATCCAGTGATTCGTGATGCAGGCTCTGGCCGATCACGATCACGCCGTCGGCGCGGCGTCCGCGTGCGATGGTCTGGATCCAGTCGGCCGGATCCGCGGTGACCTTGTGCAACAGCATGCTGTAGCCGCGGGCAGCCAGTTCATCGGCCAGCGCGCCGAGGATCTCCAGGAAGAACGGATCGGAGAAGCCCTGGTTGGCCGCATGGGAGAGGGGAATGACCACGCCGATGGTGCGCGTGAGGCCGGTACGCAGGCTGCTGCCTGCCGCATCGACGTGGTAGCCAAGCCTGGCTGCCGTTCTGCGTACCAGATTGCGGGTCTTCTCGGAGACCAGCGGGCTGCCCGACAGTGCGCGCGATACGGTGGACACCGACACGCCGGTGCGCCGCGCGACTTCTGCCATGCCCTGGGCGGGTTTGTTGGTGCTGCTGCTCATTGCATCGCCACTATAGCGAGCGCGACGTCAGGCCGCGACGGCATTCAGCAGTTGAAAATGCGGCAGGCCCTGCCCCGCCGAAGCAATGCGGTGCTCGCCCGAGCGCAGGTTCACCTGCAGCGTGACCGCCGCGGACCCGGCGGTCCAGCGCAGTTCCAGCTCTTCATCCGTGGTCTGCCCGAGGCTGAATTCACCACCGAAGGCCGGATGGGTATTGCGCAGGCGGATCAGCGCGGCCAGATCCCGCACCACCGGGCGCTGCAGTGCTGCGTCGATCTCGTCGAGCGTGTAGTGGTGGCGGTTGATGTCGCGGCCCACGTGCGTGCGCGCCAGCAGTTCCATGTCGTTGCGACCGGCCAGCAGGCCCACGTAGTAAACCTGCGGCACCCCCGGCAGGAAGAACTGGATGGCCCGCGCCAGCAGGTAGCGCAGGTCATCCCGCCCCATCGCGTCGTAGAAGGTGCAGTTCACCTGGTACAGGTCGAGGTTCGAGGCGGCGCCGCCCGTGGCGCGCAGGCTTTCACCATGGCTGTTGTGATGAATGGCCTCCACCAGGCGGTCGATCTCCGCGGCTGGCAGCAGGCCCGGCTTGCCGGCCGGATCGGCCGCATCCGCGCCGGCATCGATCACGCCGATGCCATCGTGCGTGTCGAGCACGGTCAGCGCATTGCGTGGCCGGATGTCGATCCAGCGCTTCAGGTAGCGCGCGGTACCGGCGCAGAACCCATGCAGCACCAGCGGCGGCAGCGCAAAGTCGTACACGCGGTCCACCTGGCGTGCGATGCCGATCTGCTGCGCGTAGTGCGAGTGGATTTCCACCAGCACTTCCAGCCCGCGCGCGGCCGCGCGCGCCGCGAACTCGTGAATGAACGTGAAGGTCTCCGGCATCATGAAACAGCTGGTGCCCGGGCGCTTGATGGCATAGCCCACGGCATCCAGCCGGATGATGCGCACGCCGTTGTCTGCCAGCCGCGCGAGGATCGAATCCAGGTAGCGCTGCCCTTCCGGATGGCTCACGTCGATGTCGATCTGTTCGGCGGTGAAGGTGGTCCACAGGATGCGGCGCGAACCGTCGGCGAGCGTCATCGGCGTGAAGGGCAGCCCCGGCCGCGGCCGGTAGATGGCCAGCAGATCGCTCTCGGAGGCCCCGCCGGGAAACACGTTGTCCAGCGTCAGGAACATGCCGTCGTAGCGGCTGGCGCGGCCGCGCGCGGCGAAATCCAGGAACTGCGGCGAGCGGCACGACATGTGGTTCACGATGACATCGGCCATCACTTCCACTTCACCGGCGAGCTGCTGCACGTCCTGCCACGACCCCAGCCGCGAATCCACCGCCGTGTGATCGATGGGATCGAAGCCCGCGTCGGCACCATCGATGGGATGGAAGAACGGGAGGACATGCACGCCGCCGAAGAGACCGGCCAGT
Source organism: uncultured Steroidobacteraceae bacterium (assembly GCA_964456255.1). GTDB lineage: Bacteria > Pseudomonadota > Gammaproteobacteria > Steroidobacterales > Steroidobacteraceae > ZC4RG30. The sequence goes on from CAYWDZ010000052.1 coordinate 11,432, forward strand.
GGCCCGGTCAGCAGCCTGCGCAGACCAGGCAACGTGCCGCCAAAGCGATCGGCGTAGCAGATGAGCTGAACCGCATTCCTCATGCAGTGCTGTCCGACAGGCGCAGGCGCTGGCCCGCCGGGTTCATCAGCCAGTTGACCACCAGGCCTGCAAACAGCAGCCCCGCATACACCGTTGCCAGCACGAAGCCTGCACTGGCATTGCCGCGGGCGTCACTGACCGCACCGATGGCCAGCGGGCCGAGCGCCGCCGCCACTGCGGTGAAGAACAGCACGACCCCGGCGATGGCGCCATGACGATCTTTCGGGAAGCAGCTGATCGCCTTGGAATTGAGCGTGGGATACACGATGGACATGAACAGCCCCGTCAGCGGCAGCAGCCATGCCGCCAGCGACACCCCTCCGACCAGCGCCCCGGCGAAGCACGCAAAGATGGCGAGCCCCATGATCACCAGCGCCACGCTCCAGGACACGCGCCCGAGCAGCCACGCGCCCAGGAAGCGGCCCAGCGCGCGCAGCACGAAGAACAGCGTGAGCGCATAGGCCACCAGCCAGGTGCTGGAGCCCGTGTACTGCTGCAGCAGCGTGGGCATCCACACGTAGATCGCGGTCTCGGTGGCCACATACAGCATGACCAGCAGCGAGAAGCCCAGCGCCAGCGGATCACCCAGCACCTTGCTCATCTGCGCCAGGTTGGCGCGTTCCACCGGCACGACACGCTGCGGATACTTCACGGTTGCCGCCATCAGCACCAGCAGCGCACAGATCGCGGCCGCGATGGCATACAGCCACTTCCACGACATGCCGGCTCCGATGAGCACCGCCACGATGGCCGGCCCCGCGATGGCGCCCACCGCGAAGAAGCCTTCAACGGTGTTCATGAAGCGCGTGTGCGCGGTCGTCGAAGGCGTGATGTCGCCGATCAGTGCCAGCGCGCCGGTCTTGAACACGCTGATGCCCAGACCCGAAACGCACAGCAGTGCCACCAGCATGGTGTAGCTGCCGCTGGTCACCACCAGCAGCGAGGCGAGGCCATACAGCACCAGACCCAGGATGATCGTGAGCTTGCGGCCGATGCGGTCAGCCAGGAAACCCAGCAGCAGCGCGCCGACCGCGATGCCACCCATGGTGAAGTACTGCAGGGCGCCGGCGGCAGTCATCGACAGGCCGTGTTCTTCGATCAGCTTCTGGATCACGCTGCCCACCGCATCCGTGGTCATAGCGAACGTGAAGAACATCAGGCAGGTGAGCAGGCGTACGAGCCGCGCATTGCCGGCTTCCTGGTCTGTCATGGTGGATCTCCCCTCTTGTTGTGCAGCGAATGTAGCAAACGTTTGCATACCGGACTATCCTGCCTCGCGTGAGTGAGCCACGTGCCCTGTACGGCGCCATCGAGGGCGGCGGAACCAAGTTCATCTGTGCCGTGGGTGCACCGGACGCTGCCCCGCTCGCACAGCACAGCGTGCCGACCACCGACCCGGCCACGACACTGGCTGCCTGCCGGAAGTTCTTCGAGGAAGCGAGTGGCCGGCATGGTTCCATCGCGGCACTGGGCATCGCGTGTTTCGGCCCGTTGCAACTGCAACGCGATGCGCCCGACTACGGACACCTGATGGCCACCCCGAAGGCGGGTTGGTCGCACGCCGACATCGTGGGCCCGCTGCGCGACGCGCTGGGTGTGCCGGTGGCGCTCGACACCGATGTCGGCGCAGCTGCACTGGCCGAATGGCGGCTGGGAGCCGGCCGTGGCGCAAGTTCGCTGGTCTACGTGACGGTCGGAACCGGCATCGGTGGCGCACTGGTGCCGCATCCCGCAGAGCAGCGCCTGATGCATGCGGAGATGGGGCATCTGCCGCTGCGCCGTGACGCACGCGATGCGGCCTTCGCGGGCATCTGCCCCTTTCATGGCGACTGCGCCGAAGGGCTGGCCAGTGGTCCGGCCATTCGCGCGCGCTGGGGCTGCGACCTCGCCGAACTGGACAGCGCGCATCCAGGGCGCGACCTCATCGGCGGCTACCTGGGCCAGCTGGCCGCATCCATCACCCTGATGCTCTCGCCTGGCTGCATCGTGTTCGGTGGTGGCGTGATGTCCGATGGCTCGATGTTGCCGCGGGTGCGCAAGGCGATGCACGAGTACCTGGACGGCTACCTGCCGCCGCTGCACGATGTCGCATCACTGGATTCGTACGTGCGTGCACCGGCACTTGGTGCGCACAGCGGTATTCGCGGTGCCTTGCTGCTGGCCAGCGGCATCGCAGGGGTTGCTGGAGAATGATCCTGATGGAGGCGATTGCATGATGACCCGAACCCACAAACTGCTGCTGCGCATGCACCTGCTGCTTGGCGTCGTGGCACTGCCCGCACTGGCGGCCACGCCGTGTGCGCAATTGAAGGATTTCAAGCTCGAAGGCTACGCCGTGGAGATCGACAACGCCGAACAGCTCGCCGCAGGACCGATGACCGGCGGCCGTGGTGGTGGCCCGCCGGGCCCGCGCGCCAACCTGCCGGCGTACTGCAAGGTCGATGGCACCATCGACAAGCGCATCGGCCTGAACGGCAAGCCCTACGCCATCGGCTTTTCGGTGGCCATGCCCGATGACTGGAACGGCCGGTTCTACTTCCAGGGTGGCGGCGGACTCAATGGCGCGGTGAATCCGCCCCTCGGCATGCAGTTCGCCGGCGACAAGCCCGCGCTGTCGCAGGGGTTCGCCGTGGTGAGCACGGACTCGGGCCACAAGGCCGGCAATTTCGACGGCACCTTTCTCGAGGATCAGGAAGCGGCCCTGAACTTCCTGTACCAGTCCGTGGGCAAGGTGACGGTGGTGGGCAAGGCAATCGTTGCGAAACATTACGGCAAGAACGCCGACCATGCGTATTTCGTCGGCTGCTCCACCGGAGGCCGCGAGGCGATGATCGTTTCGCAGCGCTATCCCACCTATTTCGACGGCATCGTCGCCGGCGCGCCGGCCATGCGCACCGGATATTCCAATCTCGGATTGCGCTGGGCCACGACTGCGCTCAATGCCATCGCGCCCAGGGACGACAAGGGCGTGCCGGTGTCCGCTGAAGCGCTGGGAGAGACCGGCCGCAAGCTGGTGCACGACGGGATGCTCGAAGCCTGCGATGCGCTGGATGGCCAGAAGGATGGTCTGGTGTTCGCGGCGCCGAGCTGCAAGTTCGATCCGGCGGTGCTCGCCTGCAAGAGTGGCAAGACCGACAGCTGCCTGTCGGCCGCGCAGGTGGATGCGGTGAAGAAGGTGATGTCGGGACCGAAGGCCTTCGATGGCCGACAGGTGTATCCCGGTTACCTGTGGGACACGGGCATTACCAACACGAAGGGTGGGCTGCCGGGTGTGCTGGTCGGCCCGCCCATTCCGGAAGGTCCGGCCACCGGCACGACGATCAACGTGGATGAGCAGGCAGCCGCGGCCCACGACGGGCGCGAGATGGCCGGTGATGCGGACAAGTGGACCAACCTCAGCACGTTCAGGGGTCATGGCGGCAAGCTGATCTTCTTCCACGGCCAGAGCGATGCGTGGTTCTCGGCCATGGACACCATGAATTACTACGAGCGGCTTTCCGCCGACAACGGCCCAACACCGGTCAGTGACTGGAGCCGGCTGTTTCTCGTGCCCGGCATGGGTCACTGCAATGGCGGCGAACGCACGCCGGATCAGTTCAACATGGTGGATGCGATCGTGAACTGGGTCGAGAAAGGGGTCGCACCCGGGTGGATCGTGGCCACTGGCCGCAGCATGCCGGGTGAAAGCCGGCCGCTGTGCCCGTATCCGGCGCACGCGCACTACGACGGCAAAGGCGACCCGAAGGACGCCGCCAGCTACAGCTGCAAGATGTAGAGGTTCTAGGCCGCGGCGGCTGCGGCCGCGGCAACCGGCGTGCGCATCATGTGCTCGAAGGCACCGAGCGCCGCGCGCGAGCCTTCTCCGAGCGCCACCACGATCTGCTTGTAGGGCGTGGTGGTGCAATCCCCGCCGGCGAATACGCCGGGGATCGAGGTCTGGCCGCGCGCATCCACTTCGATTTCACCTCGATTGGTCAGCGCCAGCGTGTTCTCCAGCCAGTCGGTGTTGGGTACCAGGCCGATCTGCACGAACACACCGTCGAGCTTCAGTTCATGGTCCGCGCCCGTTGCACGGTCCTGGTAACGCAATGCCGTGACCTCGCTGCCATCGCCGACCACTTCGGTGGTCTGCGCGCCAGTGATGATCGTGACATTGGGCAGGCTCTTCAGCTTGTTCACCAGCACCGCATCGGCGCGCAATGCATCGGCATATTCGATCAGCGTCACATGCTTGACGATGCCGGCCAGGTCAATGGCCGCTTCCACGCCGGAATTGCCGCCACCAACAACGGCGACGGGCTTGCCCTTGAACAACGGGCCATCGCAGTGCGGGCAGTAGGCCACGCCGTGGTTGCGGTACTGCGCTTCGCCGGGAACGCCCAGTTCGCGCCAGCGTGCGCCGGTGGCAAGGATCACCGAGCGTGCCTTCAATGACGCGCCATTCTCGAAACGCACCGTGTGCAACTCGCCGGGAATCAGTTCCGCGGCGCGCTGCAGGTTGAAGATGGGAACACTGTGGTCACGCACGTTCTTTTCGAGTGCGCGTGCCAGGTCCGGGCCCTCGGTGTGTTCCACGGCGATCAGGTTTTCGATGCCCAGCGTATCGAGCACCTGCCCACCGAAGCGCTCCGCGGCAACGGCCACGCGAATGCCCTTGCGCGCGGCATAGATCGCCGCCGATGCACCCGCGGGCCCGCCGCCGACGATCAGCATGTCGAAGGGCGCTTCCGCATTCATCTGTGCCACCGCGCGCGCGCCGGCTCCCTTGTCCAGCTTCGCGAGGATCTGCTCCACTTCCATGCGACCCTGGCCAAAGCTCTGGCCATTCAGATGGATTGCCGGCACCGAGCGGATGTTGTGCGCGGCCACTTCCTGCTCGAACAGCGCGCCATCGACCATGGTGTGGCGGATGCGCGGGTTGAGCACGGCCATCAGGTTCAGCGCCTGAACCACGTCGGGGCAGTTCTGGCAGGTGAGCGAGATGTAAGTGACGAACTCGAAATCGCCCTGCAGCGACTTGATCTGGTCGATGACACCCTGCTCCACCTTCGGCGGGTAACCACCCACCTGCAGCAGCGCCAGGATCAACGACGTGAATTCATGGCCCATTGGCAGGCCCGCGAAGGAAACCCTCGCGGGCTCGCCTGGGGCAGCGAGCGTGAAACGGGGAACACGCCCGCTGCCGTCACGGCTTTCCCTCACCGTGACCTTCGGAGACGCGGCGCCGAGGTCGGCCAGCAGCGAAAGCATGTCGGCGGATTCCTTCGTCTCGTCCACGTACGCGGTGATTTCCACCGGCGTCACCAGACGTTCCAGGTACTCCTGAACCTCGGCTTTCATTTCTGCATCCAGCATCGACATCAACTCCGCTTGCTTGTCAGCTCCGATCAGATCTTGCCCACCAGCTTCAGCGAGGGCTTCAGCGTCTCGGCGCCGGGCTTCCAGCTCGCCGGGCACACTTCACCCGGATGCGAGGCCACGTGCTGCGCGGCCTGCACCTTGCGCAGCAGTTCCTTCGCATCGCGGCCGATGCCGAGGTCATGGATTTCGGCAACCTTGATCTTGCCCTGCGGGTCGATCAGGAAGCTGCCGCGCAGCGCCAGGCCCTCTTCCTCGATCATCACGTCGAAGTTGCGTGCCAGGTGGCCGGTCGGGTCGCCCACCAGCGGGTACTGCACCTTCTTGATGGTGTCCGAGGTGTCGTGCCAGGCCTTGTGCGTGAAGTGCGTGTCC
>CAYWDZ010000053.1:0-17131 GCA_964456255.1 uncultured Steroidobacteraceae bacterium
TGCGCGGCAGCGCCATGTCCGGCGCGCCGATCTGCATCGGGATCATCCAGTTCGCCAGGCCGACCCACGCCGGCATCACCGCGCCGAACACCATCAGCAGCGCGTGTGCGGTGGTCAGCTGGTTGAAGAAGGCCGGGTCAAAGAACTGCAGACCGGGCTTGAACAGCTCCAGCCGGATGCCCATCGCCAGCAAGCCGCCGAGGAAGAACATGGTGAGCGCGAACACCAGGTACATCGTGCCGATGTCCTTGTGGTTCGTGGCCATGACCCAGCGGCGGATGAATCCTTTTGCTGGCCCATGATCGGCGTGGTCGGCGTGGTCGGCGTGCGTTGCGTGAGACATGTGTGTCACTCGTTCAATGAAACTGGGAAACGGCGATCAGCCTGTGGTGGCGGCGGCGGCAACAACCGGCGCTGCGGCCGGAGCCTTCTGCGCAGCCAGCCAGGCCGCGAAGTCCTCGGGGGACTTGGCCTCCACCACGATGGGCATGAAGCCATGGTCGCGGCCGCAGAGCTCGGCGCACTGGCCACGATAGGTGCCCGGCTTGTCGGGCTCGATCTGGAACCAGGCCTCGTTGATCGTGCCCGGGATCGCATCCTTCTTCACGGCCAGGTCGGGCACCCACCAGGCGTGGATCACGTCCTGCGCGGTCAGCAGCAGACGCACCTTCTGGCCCACCGGGACCACCAGGGGATGGTCCACGGAAAGCAGATAGTTGGGAACAGTGTTGGGATCGACGCCAGAATGCAGCTGGCGGGCAGCATCGCTGTCGCGCGACAGCGTCGAGAAGAAACTCACGCCATCGTCGATGTATTCGTACTGCCACTTCCACTGGTAGGCGGTGACCTTGATGGTGAGCTGGGTGCCGCGCGCATCCTCGATCTCGATCAGCCGCTTGGCGGCCGGTATCGCGCACACGACCAGGATCGCCACCGGCACCAGCGTCCAGATGATTTCCGCCTTGGTGCTGTGGACCAGCCTGGTATCCGCAACCGCGCCCTGCGATTTGCGGAACTTGACCAGCGAATAGATCATCCACCCGAAGACGAATACGGCGATGGCCACGCTGACCCAGAACATCAGCATGTGGACGTAGTGGATTTCGCCCGAGAGAGTGGTCACGCCCTTGGGCATGTTCAGCCCCGACCAGGCGGCATGCGCGGGTGTGGCGAGTACGGTTGGGAGCGCCGCGGCACCCGATTTCAGGAATTTGCGAAGCATCGATGGCCCTTGGATGAAGCTGGTCTCTTGGTTGAAGTCGCCGGTCGAAACCAGGCCTTCACTGACCCGGCAGTATAACGCGCGGAGCGTTCCACAGCAGGGGGGCAGCGAGACCTTCGACGAGAGAATCGATGTAGCGGCGGGCATCTGCAAAATGCGGATCGATTGGATTTGCAATCCATCCGGCCAGGGGTAGCCCCGATCGCCTGATGGCGGCCGCCGTCAGCAATGCGTGATTCAGACAACCCAGTCGGATGCCCACGACCAGCACCACCGGCAGGCCAAGTGCAACAGCCACGTCCTGCATGGTCGGCAATTCCCCGTTTGCCCCGGGTGAACCAATCGGGGCAAGCCAGCCGCCGGCACCTTCCACAAGGATCAGGTCTGATCTCGTCTTGATCTGCTCAAATGCGGCCACGATAGGGGGTATTTCGATGCTTTTGCCGGCATCCAGAGCTGCCAGGTGGGGTGAGGTGGCCGTCGGCAGGCAGCAGGGATTGAGCCACTCGTAGGGAAGCGCCACGTTGCCCGCCGCTGCCAGGTCCAGGGCATCGTCGTTGCGCCAGCCATGCGAGGTCATCGTGGCGCCGGCCGCCACGGGTTTCATGCCGGCCACCCTGAGCCCGGTCCGGGCCAGGTCCCTGAGCAGCGCAACCGCCACGGTGGTCTTGCCGACCGCGGTATCCGTGCCGGCAATGAACAGGCTCTGGCGCAGGGCGGGATGCAGGTCGCTGTTCATTTGCGGCGGCGCGCGAGGCTGGCTCGCACCTCCTCGAAGCTGATGTGGACTTCGCCCGCCGCTCCCGCGCTGGATCGGACATCCTCCGGCGCCCAGGCCACTGCATACACCAGTTGCCAGGTGGCAGGCAGGCCGGAAGCGACTCGCATCGCTTCATAAGCGGATTCCATGCGCGCAAAGGCCTGGCGCCCGGTCAGGCCGCGGGCACGTCGCGCATCCATGTTGTGGGCACCGATGGTCTTGAGTTCGCGCATCAGCGCGCGCGCATCCGCGTAGTGATGTACGTGGCGATCCACGTCCAGCACGGGCTCAGTGAACCCGGCGCGTGCCAGCGCACTGCCCAGATCGTGCACGTCGATGAATTCGTTCACGTGCACACCTGCATCCCCGGCTTCCCAGGCGGCGCGCAACTCGCGCAGCGTTTCCGGTCCGAAGCTGCTCGCCAGCAGCAGCCCACCGGGCCTGAGCACGCGCCGCATTTCTTCCAGCGCGGCATCGGGTGGCCACAGCCACTGCAACATCAGATTGGAGAACACCAGGTCGAAGCTTGCGTCGGCGAACGGCAGGTCGCGCGCGTCGGCCTGCACGCAACGGATCGGTCGCCAGAAGCGGCTGCGTCTGCGCGCCACATCGAGCATGGGTGCCGCAATGTCGACGGCGGTAACCACCGCACGTCGGTAGCGGCGTTTGATCTCACGCGCGGCGAGACCGGTGCCCGCACCCAGATCCAGCACCGCCGCCGGTGGTGCGCCGAGCAGCTCGAGACGCGACAACAATTCATCGCGCGCAGCACCCTGCAACCACGCCGCTGCATCGTAGCGGCGACTTGCCGCGCCGAAGCTTGCCGCCACCACACGTGGATCCAGTTGCGATTCGTTCATGCCAGGAATCCGCGCAGTGCCGATGCGACTTCGGAGTGATGCGAGATCATCGGAGCATGTCCGGCCCGCGGGATCTCGAGCAGGGTGGCATGGGGCATGGCATCAGCCATCCACCGCGCCGCACCCGGTGGCGTGACGCGATCATTCTGGCCCGCGATGATCAATGCGCGCTGTGCAGTGCGCGGCACGAACGCCCGCAGGTCAACGCTCTCCAGCAATGCCATGCCGGCCAGCAGTGCATCGCGTCGTGGCGCGCCCTGTGTTGCCAGCGCCGCCTCGATGACAGCCCGTGATTCATCCGCATGGCGGCTGCCGCGCAACTGCAGCGCGATGAAATCCTGCAGCGTGTGCTGCCAGTCCTGCGCCAGTGCCGCATCAAAGGCGCGCTGCGCCTGCGCTTCCATCCCATGCGGCCAGTCCGCACTCTGCGAGAACTTCGGTGAGGCCGCGATCAGCACCAGTGACGACACACGGTCGGGTTCGGCCGCGGCCATGGCCAGCGCCAGCTTGGCCCCGAAGGACCAGCCCAGCAGCACGCAGCGTGGCGGCAGGACCCGCGAAACGGCCTGCTGCTGGACCTGAAATGCCGCCGCGGCCGGCCACCAGGGGCTCTGGCCATGGCCCGGCAGATCGATGGCCCAGGTCGGGTATTGATCCAGATCTGCGCGCAATGGATCGAATACACGGCTGTTCATGCCCCAACCATGCAACATGACCACCGGATTCAGCCCCTCGGGCGGCCCCTGCCGGTCGACGTGCAGCGCGACTTCACCGGGCGCGTTCACGTGTTGCCCGCCGCGGGCAACACCTCGGCCAGCGCATCGAGCAGCGCTTCGATGTCCTCGCTGCGATGACCCGCTGACAGCGTCACGCGTAGCCGTTCAGTACCGGCCGGAACCGTCGGGTGACGGATGGCGCTGACCCAGAAGCCGCGCTCCATCAGCAACCTGCTGGCGGTGAGGCAACGCGCAGCACCCGGTACTGCAACAGGCTGGATCGGCGAACTGGAAACACTCATTGGCAAACCACGCGCGGCAGCACCGGCACGGAATTGTGCGATGTGTGCGATGAGTCGCTCGCGCCGCCAGCCTTCGGTGCGCTGGATCCGCAGACTGGCGCGCGTGGCCGCGGCAACGGCCGCAGGCAGCGCCGTTGTATAGATGTAACTGCGCGCGCGCTGCAGGATCAGGTCGATCACATCGCGATCGCCGGCCACGAATGCGCCGAAGGTGCCGCAGGCCTTGCCCAATGTGCCGACGAGCAAAGGCACCTGATCGGAAGACAATCCGGCAGCCTGCAGTGAACCGGCGCCGGTCGCACCCAGCACACCGAAGCCATGCGCGTCGTCCACCAGCACCCATGCGTCATGCCGTTGTGCGGTCGCGGCGAGCTCGGCGAGCGGTGCAACGTCGCCATCCATGCTGAACACGCCATCGGTGGCGATCAGCGTCAGCGCTGCAGCGTGATCAGTGGCAAGCCGCGCTGCTTCACTGGCGTCGCAGTGCGCGTACCGCACCAGCCGCGCGTCGGATTGCCGCGCACCGTCGATCAACGAGGCGTGGTTGAGGCGATCCTGCAGCACGATCTCGCCGCGCGCCGCCAGCGCGGTGATCACACCGACATTGGCCATGTAGCCGGTCGAGAACAGCAGCGCCGACTCGCGTTGCGTGAAGTCCGCCAGTTCTTCTTCGAGTGCGTGATGCTCGCTCGTGTGTCCGGTGACCAGATGCGCCGCGCCACTGCCCGTGCCCCACACACTGGCCGCGGCGCACATGGCCTCGGCCAGGCGCGGATCACCGGCGAGGCCCAGGTAGTCGTTGCTGCAGAAGTTGACCAGCCGGCGCCCATCGACGATCGGTTCAAGGATGGAGTCCGCTACTGCGCGGGATTCGACCACCCGTCGCACGCGTCGCTGCGCGCGTGCATCGAGGTCGGCCAGTTCCGCGGCGACCGCCGGGGCGCTGCGCTTCATGCGGCCGCCTCAGCAGCAGCCGCGCGCGTCGGTCTGTTCCTGGGTCTCGGCGGAGATCTTCAGGCGCGCCAGCAGCGCGCGGTCGTGCTCCACATCCGGATTGCCGGTGGTCAGCAGCTTCTCGCCGTAGAAGATGGAGTTGGCACCGGCCATGAAGGCCAGTGCCTGCAGCTCGTCGCTCATCGCCTCGCGGCCGGCGGAGAGCCGCACCTGGGCCTGCGGCATCAGGATCCTGGCCACCGCGATGGTGCGCACGAATTCGAAGCCGTCCACACCCCTGCCCGCCTCGGCGGTGCCATCCAGCGGCGTTCCCTTGACCTGCACCAGCTGGTTGATGGGCACGCTCTGCGGCTGTTCGGGCAGGTTGGCCAGCGTCACCAGCATGCCGGCGCGGTCCGTGCGGGTCTCGCCCATGCCCACGATGCCGCCGCTGCAGACCTTCAGGTTGGCATTGCGCACGGCTTCGAGCGTGTCGAGCCGGTGCTGGTAGGTGCGCGTCGAAATGATCTTCGAATAGAACTCTTCGGAGCTGTCGATGTTGTGGTTGTAGTAGTCGAGGCCGGCATCCTTGAGCTCCTGCGCCTGGTCGGGCGTGAGCATTCCCAGCGTGGCGCAGGTCTCCAGGCCCAGCGCATTCACCTCGCGGATCATGGTCGCGATGCGCTCGATGTCCTTCTTCTTGGGCGAACGGAACGCGGCGCCCATGCAGAAGCGTGTCGCACCGGCAGCCTGCGCCTTGCGCGCCGTCTCCACCACCTGTTCCACCGGCAGCATGTCGTCGCGCGCCACACCGGTTTCGTAGTGGATGCTCTGCGGGCAGTAGCCGCAGTCCTCGGGACAACCACCGGTCTTGATCGACAGCAACGTGCTCATCTGCACGCGATTCGGGGCATGGAAGGCGCGGTGCACCTGCTGCGCGCGGAACATCAGGTCCATGAACGGCAGTTCGAACAGGGCTTCCACTTCGGCCAGGCGCCAGTCGTGACGCTGGGTGATAAAGGGCGTAGGGGCGGAATCTGTGGCCAGTGGTTTCATGGCCGCGATGTTCGATGGGCCGCCTTCCGGCTGTCAACCTGAGCTACTGGGCTCAGGTTGACAATTGGTCGGCGAGGCCTAATCCAGCTTCACCAGCTCGAATTTCGGCGCCAGCAGGTGCATCACCCCCCAGGCCAGCACATAGGCCGAACCGCAGACCACGAACAGGACGCCGTAGCCAACCTCGATCCGGCCTGCTTCGCTGAAATGGGCCAGCAGCACGCCGGCTGCACGGGCGATCAGGATGCCGCCGATGGCCCCGGCCATGCCGCCAATCCCGGTGACCGAGGCCACCGCGCGCTTCGGGAACATGTCGGAGACCGTGGTGAAGATGTTGGCGGACCAGGCCTGGTGCGCCGCTGTCGCAATGCCAATGGTGAGCACGGCCAGCCAGATATCGATGCGTCCGAGGCGCGATGCCAGCAGCACCGACAGCGGCGCCAGCGCAAACAGGAACATCGAGAGCTTGCGCGCGCGATTCACGGCCATGCCGCGCTGGACGAAGTGTTTGGGCAGCCAGCCGCCAAACACCGAACCCACTGTCGAGATCATGTAGATGACGGCCACCGCAACCGGCCAGCTGATGTAGCCCGGCACCGTGGAAGCATCACCGGTGAAGCCTGGATTGGCCGCGACGTAGTCGGCCACCTTGCGCGCGTTCTCGTCGCTGAGGAACGAGGGCAACCAGAACAGATAGAACCACCACACCGGGTCGGTGAGAAATTTGCCCAACGCAAACGACCAGGTCTGCCGGAATCCCAGCAGCCGCCACCAGTGCACCGGCGCCACCGCGCTGGCCGCCGCCTCGTCCGGATCGCTGTGAATGTGGTCGTACTCGGCCTGCTTCAACTGACCATTCTGCAATTTGGCCGCCGGCGAGTCGTAGGTGCGATACCAGAACACCAGCCACACGAGGCCAATCGCGCCGGTGAGGATGAAGGCCCACTCCCAACCCCAGGCCTCCGCGATGTAGGGCACCGACAGCGGCGCGACGATGGCGCCGATGTTCGCGCCCGAGTTGTACAGGCCCGTCGCAAAGGCGCGTTCCCGGCGCGGAAACCATTCCGCGATGGTCTTGTTGCCCGCCGGGAAATTTCCGGCCTCGGTCAGGCCCAGCGCCGCTCGCCAGAAGCCGAAGCTCCAGGTGTGATGCCCGAAGGCATGGCCGATGGCCGCGAAGCTCCAGCCCAGTAGCGCGTAGGCATAGCCGGATTTCGTGCCCAGCCAGTCGATGAAGCGCCCGGCCAGCAACATGCCCACCGCGTAGGCCAGCTGGAAGCAGACCACCACGGTGGAATAGTTGAGTTCCTGTGCCGCCTTGTCGGCGCCGAACACGCCCTCGTCCGCCAGCATCGGCTTGAGCAGGCCCAGCACATTGCGGTCGATGTAGTTGATGGTGGTCGCAAAAAACACCAGCGCGCAGATGGTCCAGCGATAGCGGCCGATCTGCTCGTTGATCCGGGTGAATTGGTTCATGGAAAGGTCACTCTTCTTCGTGGCCGCCAGTGTACGCCGCATGAGCTCCGCACCGGGTTCGATGGATTTGGCTGCGAAGCCGCCAGATAGCCGCTCGCCGAGGAGGCGAGCCTTCTGACAGATTCGGCGCATGCTCGATATGCTGCGTCGACATGTGGCCCTGCTCGCACCGCCGTGCTGCGCACTATGCGGCGGCCGCGGCCAGTGGCTGGACGAGCCCTGGGGTCTGGACCTGTGCGAACACTGCGAGCAGGCCTGCCCGCGCTGGTTTCCCGAACCGCTGCCCTTTGATGCGACCTTCTGCCTGTTCCGCTACGAACACCCGGTGGACCGGATGATCACGCAGCTGAAGTTCCATGGCGAGCTGGTGTTTGCGCGCGTGCTGGGCACGCTGCTGGCCCGCGCGCGTCGCTGCACCGACGAAGTGCTGCCCGAATGCATCGTGCCGATGCCGCTGCATCGTTCGCGCTATCGCGAGCGCGGCTTCTGCCAGACCACCGAAATCGCGCGGCATGTGTCGCGACGGCTGCAGGTCGATGTGCGTCCGGACCTGCTGCAGCGGGTACGCGCCACACGCGCGCAGAGTGGTCTTGCAGCTGCCGAACGCGCGGCGAATCTGCGTGGTGCATTTGCAGCGGGTGCGCTCCGTGACATGCCGCATCACGTCGCCCTGCTCGACGATGTACTGACCACCGGGCACACGGCGCTGGCCGCAGTCGCCGCGCTGCGCGGTGCCGGCATCGAGCGCGTTGAGTTGTGGTGCTGCGCCCGCGCGGAACGCCACGATGCGCCGAATCAGGGCGTATAGAAGATCGGCGACGTCCAGGCGCGTTCCTGCAGCCACGCATCGCGCGCCGTGGTCAGCGGGATGCCCTGCTCCACCGACAGATACGTAGTCCAGCGCGGCGAGGGAATTTCGATCACGCGCGCGTAGTACGCGGCCGAAACTGATGGATCGAATTCCGGATCCACCCACTCGCCGCTCAGCTGCGCGGCGCCGATGGTGTTGGTGTAGGTCGCGGTCTTCGCATCCACCGTATTGCCCACCGCCGGCACCTTGCCGGTCTTCGCATCGGCCTTGCGGTTGCCGGACCACACCGCGTCGTACACCTTCTCGAAGTCCTTGCCGCCCTTGCGCCACACCTTGACGACCTGGATGCGATCCAGGTTCGCGCCATCCGAATCCTTCAGCGCCTGCAGCAGGAAGCGCGGCGCCTTCTTGCCGCCGGGCGCCTTTGGCAGGTCGCCGCCCATGGGCACACCCTTCTCGTACGCAGTGCTGAGCCAGTGCGAAGTGTTCACGAGTCCGGCCGCGTAGTCCCAGCCGCCGAACATGCGCACCTGGATGCGCGTGCCCGAGGTGGCATAGGTCTCGCGCCGCTGGAACGCGGCGAAGATGGCCTCGCGCGTGTTCTGCGTGGCCCACACACCGGTGATGCCGCTGGCCGACAGCGCCGCCGAAGGCTCGCGCAGCACCGAATTCATTTCCGTCATCAGCTTCGGCGCGTTCTCCTTCGAGTGCGAGTCGTTGTCGCCCAGCGCGCCGGGGAAGTTGTCCTCTTCGGTGGATGGCGCGCCGGAATGGAAGTCGCTGCCGCCCTCGAAGCCGAAGCGGTAAGGGTTCACGCCGGTCTTTTCGGCAATGGCGAAGCCGTTGGTCAGCGCCTGGCGCACATAGCTGCCTTCGAGCTTGCCCTTGCGCTGGCCGACGAAGTGGTCGATGACCTCGAACCCCGCGAACTCGTCATCCGGCGAGAGCTCGGGCCGCGTTTCGCTGGTGCCCTTGATCTGCGAGACCTCCACCAGCTTCTCGTTGCGCGCCTTGGCCTCGGCGTAGTCGCGCGTGATCGGGTTGCCATCGGGCATGTTCAGCGAGAACTGCAGCCCATCGCTGAGGTTCGGGTTGTGCGGGATCAATACCGAATCGATGCCGCGGGCGCGATTGGCATCGGCATAGCGCCACAGGTCCATCGGGTTGCGCGAATCCAGCGCGCTGAACGGCGCATCCGGATACTGCGGCCCGCGGAACAGCACCACGCGGTGGAAGTGGGAGCCGCCCGGCGTTTCGGACCATTCGTAGCCGACGATCGCGGTGAACTTGCCGGGCTGGTTGGCCTGGTTGGCCGCATCGATCACGCGCTGCCAGTTGCCGCGCTTGACCTGGTCGCTGTTGAGTTCGTTGAAGGTGCCGCCCCGGCCGCTGAAGCCCGAACCCATGATCCTGCTGATCTCGTTGCGGTTGCCGTCACCCATGGTCTGAAACCAGTTGGTGCCTTCGAAGGCGCTGTCCTTGTTGATCAGCCCCATCACCACGCCCATGTATTCGGAGTGATCGGTCACGGCGAGGAAATCCAGCGGCGCATGGCGCTTGATCTGCTTGCCGAGATACTCGATCGGAAAGCCCCTGGCGTACCGGTACGCATCGGCCGGCGTGGTGCGCACGCCGGCCCAGGCGGCGTCGAAGGAATTGGAGGTGTGCAGGTGCAGATCGCCGAAGTACACCTGGCGCAGCGGATCCACCGGCACGGCCGGATCGACCTCCAGGCGCGGCTCGGCCGCGCCGGCGGCGCCGGCCACGAGCAACAGGCTGGCCAGAGAGGCGCGTACGGAAGCTGTAGCTGACATGTGCAGACCCCACCCGGCTGTATGCTTGGTCACGAAGAATACCGTTCACACACGGCCGCGCGCAGTAATTGATGACCTCACCCGAGCCACCCGAAGTTTCCGGCCCCCAGCCCGGTCTGCGGCGCCGCCTGCTGGGCGAGCCGCTGCTGCAGTTCCTGCTCGCGGGCGCCGCGCTGTTCGTGATTTCCGCCGCCATCTCGCACTGGCGCAGCAGTGCGCAGAACCGCATCGTCATCGATGGCGAGCTGGTGGCCTGGCAACGCAATCTGTACCACGCGCAGTTCGGCACCTGGCCGGATAGCGAAGCACTGGAGGCGCTGATCCAGAGCTACATCCGCGATGAGGCTCTGTATCGGGAAGCGATGCGCCTGGGGCTCGGTGCCGACGATGAAGTGATCCGCCAGCGCCTGGCGCAGAAGATGGAGTTCTTGCTCACCGATGCGACGCCGGCGCCCGAACCTGACGACCTGGCCCTGCAGCAGTTCCTGGATGCGCATGCCGACCAGTATTCGGACTCGGGCCGCGTGAGTTTCCAGCTGCTCTATTTCGCCGATACCCCGAACCGCGAGGGTGGGCGGGAGCGAGCCGCTGCGGCACTGGGCCGGCTGGTTGCGGGCGCAACCGATGTGCACGGCGACCCGTTTGCGCTGGATCAGAACTGGACGGCCGCCAGTGCAGATGATCTGCGACGCCGCTTTGGCGAATCCGACATGGCACAAGCGCCGCTGCAGGCGCCGCTGGAGCAATGGTCCGGGCCATACCGCTCCGGTTACGGCTGGCATCTGATCCGCGTGACCTCGCGCGCGGCGGCTACAGCGCCAACCCTGGCTTCGGTGCGCGACCAGGTGCGCGCCGACTGGCTGGCGGACTTCCGCCAGCGCGATCTGGATGCGCGCATCGCCGAACTCATCGCCAGGCAGAAGATCGTGCGGCTGGATCGGCAGGGTGCGCCATGAGTCGTGCACACCGCTGGCAACTGCTGTGCATCGCATGGCTGGCGGCCGGCACAGCCGGCGCGCATGAGGTGCGCCCCGCTACGCTTGCGATCACCGAGGCAGCCGATGCGATACACATCGTGTGGCGACAACCCATGACTGCCGGCTACACGCAGCCCCTCACGCCCCGCCTGTCTTCCGGATGGCTCGACACGCCGCCTCAGACGCAGGCGACCACGTCGCAGTCGCTGACGCGCAGCTGGCGCATCGAACCGGGCGGCACCGCGCTGGCGGGCCAGACGCTGCAGATGGATGGGCTCGATCGCGTGCTGACGGATGTGTTCGTGCGCGTGCACTGGCGCAATGGCGATGAGAGCGTCGCATTGCTCAGGCCCATGCACGGCACCATGGTGCTGCAACCATCAAGCGGCTCGGGCGCCGCGATTGGCGCGTACTTCCGCCTGGGCGTTGCACACATCTGGAGCGGCTACGATCACCTGCTGTACCTGCTGGGGTTGATGCTGCTGGTGGGCAACCTGCGCGCGCTGGTCGGCGTGATCACCGCCTTCACGGCTGCGCACAGCCTGACGCTGGCGGCCTCGGTACTGGGAATCGTGAAGCTGCAGCCGGCGCCGGTTGAAGCGGCCATCGCGCTGTCCATCCTGTTCGTGGCGGTGGAACTCGCCCGTGGCCAGCTTGGAAAGCCGGGCTATGCGCATGCGCACCCCTGGGTGGTGGCGTTTGCATTCGGACTGTTGCACGGCTTCGGGTTCGCCGGCGCATTGCGCAGCATCGGTCTGCCCGATGGCGCCATCGCCGCGCCACTGCTGCTGTTCAATCTCGGAATCGAAGCAGGACAGCTGGCATTTGCCACGGCCGCGGCAGCCCTGTTCTGGCTGCTGGTCCGGCGCGCGCCCGCGGCCCGTCCGGCGCTGCAGCGGGCCCTGCCGATGGTGATCGGTTCACTGGCGGCCTGGTGGCTCATCGAGCGGACCGCCGCGCTGGGTTGAGGGCCCCGATCTGCTAAGCTTCCCCGCCCGCGGCCCTGAGGCAATCGCCGCCGTTTTCCGATACCGCCGTGGCTACTCCCAACGACATCATCACCGCCCAGGCTGCCAGTCGCTGGCGGCTGTACTACGCGCTGACCAAACCGCGTGTGGTCGCGCTGATCGTGCTGACGTCCGTGGTGGGCTCATTGCTTGCCACCCCGGGGCTGCCGCCGCTGGATCTGCTGCTGTTCGGCAACCTGGGCATCGGCCTCGCGGCTGCCTCGGCGGCCACGTTGAACCAGGTACTGGATCAGCGCATCGACGCGAAGATGGCGCGCACGCGCATGCGCCCGTTGCCCACCGGCGGCATGACCGACAAGGCCGCGCTGGCCTTCGCAGCGGCACTGGGCACCGCATCCATGCTGCTGCTGTGGCTGCTGGTGAACCCGCTCACCGCGGTGCTGACCTTTGCCTCGCTGATCGGCTACGCGGTGGTGTACACGCTGTGGCTGAAGCGCGCGACGCCGCAGAACATCGTCATCGGTGGTGCCGCCGGAGCCGCGCCACCCGTGCTTGGCTGGGCGGCCATCACCAACAGCATCGACCCGCATGCGCTGCTGCTGTTCCTGATCATCTTCGCGTGGACGCCGCCGCATTTCTGGGCGCTGGCCATCGCGCGGCGCGAGGACTACGCCAAGGTCGATATCCCGATGCTCCCCGTCACGCACGGCGTGGCGTTCACGCGCCTGCACGTGCTGCTGTACACCATCATCCTGGTGCTGGTGACGCTGCTGCCCTGGCTCACCGGCATGACCAACCTGGTCTACCTGCTGGCCGCAGTGGTACTGGATGGGATGTTCCTTGCCCACGTCATCCGCCTGAAGCGTTCCGAGGCGCGCGAATTGCCGATGAAAACCTTCCGCTTCTCGGTGCAATATCTGATGTGGCTGTTCCTGGCGCTGCTGGTGGATCACTACCTGCCACTGCGCCTGTTCCAGATTCTGATGGGGTCCACATGATGCAACGCCGCCTGATCGTTCTCGCACTGCTCGTCATGAGCGCACCGGCACTCGCGCAGCTGCGCTGGCGCGAAGGGGTCGAGTACCAGCAGATTGCCAGCCCCGAGCGCGCCGGCGCGCCGGCCGGCAAGATCGAGGTGGCCGAAGTGTTTTCCTACGGTTGCCCGTATTGCTTCCGGGCTAGCCCGGACATGGCGAAGCTCGCCGCGCAGCTGCCGGCCGATGCGGCCATGACCTATGTGCATGCTTCCTTCCGCCCGGATGAAGGCTGGCTGATGTTCCAGCGCGCGTACTACACGGCGCGCAAGCTCGGCATTGCCGAGGCCACGCACGAAGCCATGTTCAGCGCCATCTGGGAGACCGGCGAGATTCCGCTGGTTGACGTGGCCACGGGCAGGATGCGCAAGCCGCTGCCGACCATCTCGGATGCCGCGAAGTTCTATGCGGCGCACACTTCCGTCAAGGCCGCGGATTTCCTGAAAGCCGCTGGATCCCCGGACGTCAATGCCGCCATGGACCGCGCCGATGCACTGATCAAGCAGTGGCGTGTTTCCGGCACGCCGAGCCTCGTCGTGAATGGCCGCTACCTGGTCAGCAACGACCTGCCCTTCTCCGAGCAGGTGCAGATCGTGAATTTCCTGGTCGGCCGCGAACGCTCCCGCCTGAACAACAAGTAGCACGAACATGCATGTAGAACGCATCTGGCCCGATACTGAACTGCGCAACTACCACTACCTGGTGGTGTGCGAGGAAACCGGCGACGCGCTGGCCGTCGACCCCTGGAACGCCGACCTGATGCTGGCCACGGCCCGCAAACATGGCTGGAGCATCACGCAGATCTTCAATTCCCATCATCACCATGACCACTGCGCCGGCAACGAGAAGCTGCGCGAGGCGACGGGTGCGAAGGTGCTGGCGCACATTGGCGCTGCACCGATCATTGGCAATGTGGACGTCGGCCTCGAGGGCGGCGACAAGATCCGCATCGGGCGCAGCATCGAACTGGAATGCCTGGACACGCCGGGCCACACCATGTCGCATATCTGCCTGTTTGCACACGCCGACCAGCCGGCGCTGTTCTCGGGCGATACGCTGTTCAACGCCGGCGTGGGCAACTGCTCGGGCGGCGGCGATCCGGCGATGCTGTATGAAACCTTTGCGAGCCGCATCTCGCAGCTGCCGGATGCCACGCAGATCTATCCCGGGCACGAGTACCTGATGAACAACCTGGGGTTCACGCTCGCGCGCGAACCCGGCAACACCTCCGCAAGGCAATTGAAGGACCACCTGACCGGCACTGCTCCACTGGACATGCCATTGACCACGCTGGCCGAGGAAAAGCGCTTCAACACCTTCTTCCGGCTCTCCAACCAGGAAATCATCGCGGGTCTGCGCCAGCAGTTTCCCGCGCTGCCGGAGCAGCCGGGGCCGCGGGAAGTCTTCATCCGCCTGCGCGAACTGCGCAACAAGTGGTAGGCCGTGGCTGAAGCAAGCGACAGTCGCACCCTGCGCCGCTGGTTCACCATCGCCGTGGTGGTGGTGGTGGTATTCGCCATCTGGCTGGTCCTGCGGCCGTTCGCCATGTCCATCGCCTGGGCGGCCATCCTCGCGTTCCTGATGTTTCCGCTGCAGATCCGCCTCACGCAGCGCCTCAAGGGCCGCGGCGCCCTGGCTGCGGGAATCCTCACCGCGCTCACGCCCATCGCGATCTTCACGCCCCTGTCGCTGCTGGCGCTGGCATTCATCCAGCAGATCGGCGCGCTGGGCACGGCCCTGCAGCACAACCCGACGCTGTTCGACGTGAGCAGCTGGCTGGATCCGGCTCAGCACCCGCGCGTGGCTGCCGCCGCGGCCTGGCTGTCGACGCGGCTGGAGCTGCAGCTCACCGACCTGCCGGAATACCTGCGCCAGGGCGCGCAGCAATGGGGCAGCCGGCTCGCCAGATCCGGCGGCCATGTGGTGCTGAACGTCGCGGGCGCATTGCTGCGCTTCTTCCTGATGCTGTTCGTGCTGTTCTTCATCCTGCGCGACGGCCCCAAGGGCTTTGCGCGCCTGTCGGCGCTGTTGCCGCTGACTGCGGAAAAGCGCGAGGCACTGTTCACGCGGCTGGGCAAGGTGCTGCGCGCGGTGGTGTATGGCTGCGGCCTCACGGCGCTGGCCCAGGGCACATTGATCACCATCGGCTTTGCCATCGCCGGGCTTTCCGGTCCGATCGTGTTTGGCGTGCTGGCCAGCGTACTGGCACTGCTGCCCTTTGGCGGCGCCGCGCTGGTATGGGTGCCGGGCGTGCTCTACCTGTTTGGTGCCGGCAAGATCGGTTTTGCGATCTTCCTGGCCATCTGGGGTCTCATCGTCTCCACGGCAGACAACTTCATCCGCCCGGTGATCATCTCGCGCTACACGCCCGTGCCCGTGCTGCTGGTCTTCCTCGGTGTGATCGGTGGCGTCGCGGCGTTCGGGCCCATCGGCTTCATCATCGGTCCACTGATACTGGTGCTGGCCACAGAGCTGCTGCGGTACGCCGAAGGCTCGGTCGCGCGCGTAGAATAGCCGCGCGTGGATCTATCTCCGATTCTCAATCCGCTGAACGACGAGCAGCGCGCCGCGGTCACTGCGCCCGCGGGCGCGACGCTGGCGCTGGCCGGCGCCGGCAGCGGCAAGACGCGCGTGCTGACCCACCGTGTGGCCTGGGCGATTGCCGCGCTGGACGCCGCGCCCCACAACATCCTCGCAGTCACGTTCACCAACAAGGCCGCGGCCGAGATGCGTCATCGCATCGAGACGCTGCTGGGCGTGCCGGGTGGCGCAATGTGGGTCGGCACCTTTCACGGCATTGCGCACCGGCTGCTGCGCCTGCATCACCAGCTCGCCGGGCTGCCGCCGGGCTTCCAGATCCTGGACAGCGAGGACCAGCAACGGCTCATCAAGAAGGTGATCCGCCAGCAGGAGCTGGACGAGACGCGCTACGTGCCGCGCGACGTGCAGTACTGGATCAACAAGTTGAAGGACGACGGCATCCGCCCCGGCCAGGTGAAGCCCGGCCACGACCCGATGCAGCAGATGCTCGCGAAGCTGTACCAGATCTATGAGGAGACCTGCCGGCGCAGCGGGGTGGTCGACTTCGCCGAATTGCTGCTGCGGGCCTTCGAACTGCTGCGCGACCAGCCTTCGCTGCTGGCGCACTACCGTTCACGCTTCACGCAGGTGCTGGTGGACGAGTTCCAGGACACCAATTCCATCCAGTATGCGTGGGTGAAGCTCATTGCGGGGCCCGATGGCAGCCCGTTCGTGGTGGGTGACGATGACCAGTCGATCTACCGCTGGCGCGGCGCCCGGGTGGAGAACCTGCACCAGTTCACGCGTGATTACCCCAATGCACGGATGTTCCGCCTCGAGCAGAACTACCGCTCTACCGGCAATATTCTCCAGGCGGCCAATGCGCTGATCGAGCACAATTCGGGGCGCCTGGGCAAGAACCTGTGGACCAGCGGCAGCAAGGGCGAGCGCATCCGCCTGTATGCCGCGTTCAATGAACGCGATGAGGCCGACTTCGTCGTGCAGCGGATCAACGAGTGGGTGCGGCATGGCGGCCTGCGCCGCGAAGTCGCCATCCTGTACCGCTCCAACGCACAGTCGCGCGCCTTTGAAGAGGCCTTTCTCACCGCGCGCATACCGTACCGCGTGTACGGCGGCCTGCGTTTCTACGAGCGTGCCGAAATCAAGGATGCGCTGGCGTACCTGCGCCTGATCTCCAACCGCAACGACGACCCCTCCTTCGAGCGCGTGGTGAACCTGCCCACGCGCGGCATCGGCGCCAGGACGCTCGAGGAACTGCGCGGTGCCGCGCGCGCTGCCGGAGTTTCCATGTGGCAGGCAGCAGCGGGCGGGCCCGCCTCCAGCGGCATTGCCAAGGTGCTCACTTTCCTGAAGCTCATCGACCAGCTCGATGCGGACACGCGCGGCATGCCGCTGTACGAGCAGATCGACCATGTGATCCAGAACACCGGCCTCATCGAGCATTACAAGAAGGACAAGCAGGATCGCGGCGAAGCGCGCCTGGAGAATCTGGATGAGCTGGTCAGCGCCGCGCGGGGCTTCGATGCCGACGGCGTGAGCCCCGACAACGAAGGCGAGAAGCTGCCACCGCTGGAGGCTTTCCTGGCGCATGCGGCGCTCGAATCCGGCGAGGGCCAGGCCGAGGAATGGGAAGACTGCGTGCAGATGATGACGCTGCACAC
>CAYWDZ010000054.1:0-16892 GCA_964456255.1 uncultured Steroidobacteraceae bacterium
ATCCTGGACGAAGCCACCAGCAACCTGGATCCCGAAGCGCAGGAAGCCATCGTCGAGACGGTTTCGCACCTGAAGACGCAGATGGCGGTGCTGGCCGTGGCGCATCAGGAAAAGATGGTGCGCGTAGCCGACCAGCTGTTGCGCCTGGCCGATGGGCGCCTGCAGCCGGTGACGCAGGTGGAAGGTCGGGCCGCCCTTGGAGGCTGATCGGCGCATCTCATTCGGTCGCCTGCGCCGGCGCGCGCTGTTCATCGTCATGCGCCAGGTGTTGCGCCTGTTCGGCTTCGACAGCGCGCGCCCCATCGGTGCGTTCCTCGGTGCCGTGCAGTACCGCTTCGACCCGCGCACGCGCCGCGCCTGCCTCACGGGAGTGGCCGCGGTGCTGGGCCGCAGATCCGCCGATGCCGAAGTAATACGCACCGTGCGCAGCGCCTACCGCGTCAACACCATGGCCGTGCTGGAAGTGCTCAGCATGGTGGACCGCAAGCTCGATGCGCGGCGGCTGCACGAGCGCTGTGTTGTCGAAGGTCTGGAGAATCTCGAGGCTGCGCGCACCGGTCGCGGCGCCATCCTGCTGGCCACGCACTCGGGCAACAGTCTGTTGCTGGCGGCGCAACTTGCCGACAGCGGCCTGCCGGTGACCATCGTGTATCGGCGCGCACGCATGATGTCGCTGCAGTTCTTCGTGGACGGTCTGCCGCGCTACGGCTTCGAGGGCATCCTGGCCAATGAGGGATTCAAGGCGTATGCGCGCATGATCGATTCGCTGCGCCACAACCGCATCCTGTTCGCGATGATGGACCAGGGTGTCAAGGCGGCGGAAACAGGCGTGCCGCTCAGGTTTCTCGGCAAAGACATGCCCATGCCCGGAGGCGTGGTGCAGCTGGCGCGCCAGACTCGCGCGCCCATCCTGCCGGTGACCACGCTGGCCGCTGATCCGCGCTGGCACTTCATCATCGAGCCACGCCTGCAGCTGGTGCCAGGCGGCACCATCGAGGAAGACACGGCGGCGGTGCTGAAGCATGTGGAAGGACAGATCCTTGCCCATCCCGGGTTGTGGAGCTGGCAGCAGCGCCGCTGGCGCGATTTTCCGCTGCCGCGGGATGCGGCGTGAGCGTCGCTGCCAGACCACTGGTGGCGCTGACCGGCGCTTCCGGCTTCATCGGGCAGCGTCTGGTGCCGCTGCTGGCCGCCGATGGGTGGCGCGTGCGGCTGCTGCTCAGGCGCGATCCGGTGCGCGCCGAGTGGCGCGGCGTGCAGCCACAGGTTGTGGCCGGCGATCTGTCCGATCCGGTGGCAGTGCGTCAGCTGGTTGCGGGCGCCGATGCGGTGGTGCATGTGGCCGGCCTGATCAAGGCGACACGGCGGCGACACTTCTACGCGGTCAACCACAACGGAAGCATTGCACTTGCCGATGCCGTGCTGGCTGCGGCGCCAGCGGCGAGATTCCTGCATGTCTCCACCATCGCCGCGCGCGAGCCCTCGTTGTCGGACTACGCGGGCAGCAAGCGCGCCGGCGAGGATGCGGTGCTCGAACGCCTGGGTCGACGCGTGACCGTACTGCGTCCGCCCGCGGTCTACGGCCCCGGTGATCGCGAGTCGCTGGTGTTCTTTCAAATGGCCAGCAAGCCACTGGTGCCACTGGCCGGCCCGCCCGAAGCACGCGCGGCCATGATTCACGTGGACGACCTGACTGCGTTGGTGCTGGCGTTGCTGCGCGAAGAGCCACGGGGTGCGGTGCTGACCGCCGCCGATGCGCGGCCCGCGGGTTACAGCTGGCGCGAGGTGTTCCGTGCGGCGGCGCTTGCGGTGGGCAATCCGGGAGCGCGGCTGTTCCATGCGCCGGCGATCATGCTGCATGCGATCGCGCTGGCCGGGGACATCGGCCGCGCTCTGGGTTCAGCCAGCATGCTCAGCCACCAGAAGCTCGGCGAGCTGCGTCATCGCGACTGGTCGGTGAGTGCGGCCGAGTGGGCGCGGCCGGCAGGCTGGGAGCCGCGCTATCAGCTCAGCGAAGGGTTTGGCCAGGCCGTAGCCTGGTATCGGCGCGCCGGCTGGCTGTGACTACCTGAATACGCCGAGCCGGCGCAACTTCCAGTAAAGGCCCGGCGCGGCGAGCACGGGAAAGCGTCGCTGCCAGGGCTTCACCTCGATGCGCACGCCGCTGTGTCGCTCGACCTTCCACACCACGTAGTCCATCGCGCCATCGAAAGTGAATGCTGCTTTCAGCAACCGCAGGATGTTCAGTGGGCGCCCAAGCCGCGCGCGCCACGCCCAGCTGCGCGCTGCGCGTGTGCGTTCTGCCGGCTCGAGGCGGGTGGCAAGCCGGCCCGCGTGGACCGAGTAGCCCAAGCCCGTGCGTTCCCAGGCGAGCGGCAACAGCGCGGCATAACGATCTGGCGCCTTGCCGACGATGTCCTGCGCCCGCGCCTGCTTCTCCACGCGCAGCTCGGCCGAATAGGTGCGGGCAAACAGCGCGCGCCAGAATTCCTGGGCCGTGCCTTCGGACGGGCCCAGCCTGGCCGCCCACGTGGCGGCGGTATCCACTGCCTGACCGATCAGATCGATGACGGCTGCCTGATCGTTCGCCGATCGCGACCACACCAGCACCGCAGGCTGGCAGAAGCGGGCCCAGATCGTGGTGTCGCATGACTGGCTGGCAACGCGCCGCGCAAACTGCGCCGTGCTCATCAACGCGTACTTGGCGCGCAGCGTCTGGCCCTCGTGCTGGAATTCCCCGTAGCCCACATTGGGAGGCAGCAGCCGGTTGGCGCAGCGAGTAAAGAAGGAGCCGGGCCAGGCCCGCACATCATCGAGCAGCACATAGAAATCCAGAATGCCGTCCAGCTCTCCGGCGCGCAGCGCCGAGCCGTAGTACAGCACGGCGGCGGTGGCAGCACCGGCGCGCCCGGCCAGGTCCCGGGCCACTGCCTGCACTGCCGCTGGCGTTGGCTGCGCCAGTTCGGCGGTCAGAAGGTCGCGCTGCGGGTTGCCGGTCACCTGAGCCAGGACTGCAATGGTCCGTGGCGGCGGGCAAGGCCGGCCTGGGCGAAGCGCACGGCGTGAATGACGATGCACAGCGCAACCCACACGGCCACGACGATGATGCCGAGGTCAGGCCTGCCATACAGTGCCGCCACCGTCAGGATCGCCAGATTGGGATTGCGGCGCGCGGTGATCAGCCGGAACCAGCTGTCGAAGCGCTGCCACATGTGGGGGCTGACCTTGAACATCACGTCGAACAGACCTTCCATCGCACGCTGCACGATGTAGCCGATGATGATCACATCGAGCGCCATGGATTCTTCCGGCAACGCCAGCCCGGCTGTCGACAGGCCCACGACCCAGGCCCACCACCAGAATGGCGGATGCAGCAGGTCGATCGAGTGGTCGAACTTGTCGCCGAACTTCGAGGAATTCAGCGTGACGCGGGCCAGCTTGCCATCGACGGTATCGAGGAAGGTCATGATCCAGGCCGCGACCAGTCCCCATCCGAAGTGGCCATGCCAGAAGGCATACATGGCGACCAGCACCAGCAACAGGCTGGCGCTGGTGACCATGTTGGGTGTGATGCCCAGGCGTGCGCACACCGCAGTCACTGCGCGCGCGGGGCGTGGCCAGAAGTACAGCGTGACGAAGTCGGTGACACCTTTATAGGAGCCGGAGAACACGCGGGCGTGAATCGCATCGAGACGCTCGGTGGTCAGCGGCAGCAGGAAGGGCGGTTCGCGCTTGCGCAGCTTCAGGTTGTAGCTGCCGGCAACCTGGTCAGGCGACAGCCTTGGCAGCTCTGGCGGTGCCTGGCCCGCGGTCAGCAGCGGGCCCGCAGACTCGACCTGTGCGGGCACAACCACCAGCGCGACGCATTGCCCGTCTTCGGACCACATGCCGCACGGAGATTCCTGGCCGGCAAGTCCCTTCACCAATGGTTCGTCGTATACCCAGTCGGCGCGCAGCATGACCACCAGTTTCGCTGCGGAAACGGGGGCCGTTGCGCGCGCCCGGCGCAGCTGGCGGCGCAGCCTTTCTTCCGATGTCAGGCTCCAGATCTTCAGCGCAGATTGACCGACGATCTCTCCGGCGACGGCGGGCTCACGAACAGCACTCTGTGGCATCATCAGGACCCATGCATGAAGGTTCAGAGACGGCATTATCTGCGAAGCCCCTGATCTTTGCGCATGTGTCAGATCTGCACCTGCCCCATGAGCCGCACCTGACATGGGCGCAGCGCTTTTCCAAGCGCCAGCTGTCGGTGAATTCGTGGCGCCGCCGCCGTCGCGCCGTGCAGCGCCCGGAGATTCTCGAGGCACTGCGCGAGGAGCTGCGATCCCATCATCCCGACCATGTGGTGGTGACGGGCGATATCACCAACTTCTCCCTGCCCGCGGAATTTGCCCAGGCCGCACGCTGGTTTGCCGGGCTGGCACCGGCCGGAACGATCAGCGCCGTGCCTGGCAATCACGATGCACTGGTGTCGATGCCGCATGCGCAAGGCCTGGGCCAGCTGGCTGCTTGGATGACGGATGAAGATGGCTGGCCCTATGTGCGTCGCTGCAGCGGGGTCGCGTTCGTCGGGGTGAAGTCGGCGTGGCCGACTGCACCCGGGCTGGCTTCTGGCCGCATCGGCGCGCCGCAACTGGCGCGACTGGAGAAGATTCTCGGGGAAGAGGGCGCTGCCGGTCATGCGCGCGTGGTTCTGCTGCATCACCCGCCGGTTGATGGCGCGGTGTCGCGTCGCAAGGCCCTGGTGGATCGGGCCGTCTTGCGTGCGGTGTTGCAACGGGCCGGCGCGGAACTGGTCCTGCACGGACACGCGCGCAATGCGCGTCTGGATGCGGTGCCGGGTCCGCGCGGACCGATTCCGGTGCTGTGTGTGCCGTCTTCGTCGGCGTGGCCCAATCCGGATGACGAGGCGGCGCGCTGGCACCTGGTGTCGCTGCCCGTGCAGGGCGGCGAGCGCTGGGCGCGTGTGCAGGTGCGGCAGTGGTCGCCGGCCGCCGGGGCTTTCGTGGCGGCGGCGAACTATGAATTGCGCTTGCCGGAGGTGTCATGATCCCGGCCATGACCAACGCAACCGCGAGGAAGTTCGGCGATCCGGACAACCGCATTGCGCAGACAGGCTACTGGACGGTGTTGCTGCGGCCACGGCAGCCGACCCTGGGCTCGCTGGTCCTGGTGTGTCGCGAGGATGTGAAGGCATTCTCGGAGGTCAGTCCCGCGGCCTTCGCTGACCTGTCGGGTGTGGTGCGGAGCGTGGAGGCCGCATTGCGTGCGGTGGTGGCCTATGAGCGCATCAACTACCTGATGCTCATGATGGTCGATCCGGACGTGCATTTTCACGTGATACCGCGCTATGCCGGGCAGCGCGAATTTTCTGGTACGCCGTTTCCCGACGCGGGTTGGCCAGGGCCACCGCAGCTGGAACCTGCAGTGGTCCTGGATGCCCCGGTACGTGATGCGCTGCGCGCGCGGTTGATGGAAGTCTGGTCGTGAGAACCACGCAAGGCTACGCCCACCGCCTGCCGGATCGCCTTGACGCCTACACGCTGCGTTCGCTGTTTGGCCCGCTGCTGCTCACACTGATCGTGCTGCTGGTGGCGCAGATCCTGGCCAAGCTGCTGGGGCTGTTCGATCTGGCTGCGGCTACTGGCGCGAGCCCGCTGCTGGTGGCCAGGATCTCGGCCTCGCTGGTGCCGCATCACCTGGGCATTGCGCTGCCCGCGGCCTTCTTTGCCGCCATCTTCATGTCCGTGGCGCGCATTGGTGACGACAACGAACTCGACGCCATGCTGGCGACGGGGCGTTCGATCGCACGCATGGCGGTGCCCTATTTTCTGGTTGCCCTTGCGCTGGTGGCATTCAACTTCTATCTGTTCGGCTACTTGCAGCCGCTCACGCGTTATGGCTATCGCGCCGGAATTCACGAGGCCCAGCAGGCCGGCTGGAACGCCCGCATGGAGGACAACCGCTTCGTCACGGTCAAGCGCGGTTACACGCTGGGCGCCGATACGGTCGGTCCCGACGGCCGGCAATTGAGTCGTGTGTTCGTGCAGCGTGGCGATGAACAGGGCGAGGAAGTCATCACTGCCGCACAGGGCCAGCTCACTCCGTCGGCCGATGGCAAGCGGCTGCTGCTGGGTCTTGCCAATGGACTGATCGTGACTGACCGGCCCGACGGGTCGGTGCGTACCGTGCAGTTCGGTGATGCCCATCTGAATGAGGACTTCACCGCCGTGCCGCCACCGTACCGGGATCGGGGCGCGGAAGTGCGCGAACTGACATTGCCCGAACTGCGGCGCGCGTCTGCAGCAGGAGCGACCGCAGAGATTACGGGCGATGAGCGGGCGGGGCAGTTCCACTGGCGCCTCGCAAGCATCCTGCTGCCGCTGCTGCTGCCATTGCTCGCACTGCCGCTTGGCATGGCGGCCAAGCGCGGCCGTCGCACGCCAGGCACGGTGTTCGCGGCGCTGGCATTGCTGGTGCTGTACGAGGCGCTGCAGTTGGGTGAAAGCCTGGGCGAGAAGGGGCGGGCTCCGGCCTGGCTCGCCGTGTGGACGCCCTTCGTCACCTTCGGAGTGTTCGGCCTGTGGCTGTTCCGCAGCAGCCTGCAGTGGCCGGGCGACAACCCGGTGATGCGCGCGGTCAGCGCCATCGAGGCCGGGTTCAGCGGCATGCATATCGGCAGGAAGGCGGCGAAGAAATGAGCGCCGTGCTCCGCAACTACCTGCGGCGACGCGTGATCGGCCAGATCCTCGGAATGCTGCTGGCCCTCACCGGCCTGATGCAGGTGCTGGGCCTCATGGAGTTCACCAACGAGGTGCTGGAGCGGCAGCTGGGCGCAATGGGCGTGCTGCACTACTCGGTTCTCACCATCCCCACCGAATTGCAGTTCGCGTTGCCGATTGCAGTGCTGCTGGGATCCATGGTGACCTTCTATGCGATGGCGCGGGGGCGCGAGATCACTGCGTTGCGCTCGGCCGGCGTCGGGTTGTGGCGCGTGCTGATGTACCTGCTGCCCGTGCCGGTTTTGTTCGCGTTGCTGCACCTGGGGATTGCGCAATGGCTGGTGCCCCGGTCCGAGGCCTCACTCAAGGCCTGGTGGGATTCGACCATCCCGCTGGAAGATCAGGAGGCCGATCCGCGCTGGGTCCGCACCAGCAACGGCATCATCACGTTCGAGCGCAGCAGCGCCGATGGAGAACGCCTGCTGGATGTCCGCATCTATCAGCGCGCCGCCGACGGCCTGATGACGCTCGCGACCCGCGCCGACGAAGCGCGCTGGGACGAGAACCACTGGCATCTGTCGGGCGCGCGCGACCTGCATGCAGCGCCCGGCCGCTGGACTCCGGGAGAGGCCGAGCGCGACTGGAGCTCGAACCTGGCGCCTGCGGAAGTGATCCAGCTGGATGCATCCGATCCGCATCTGTCCATATCCGCGTTGACCGACGTGATCGGTGGCGAGCGCGTGTCGACCAGGCCGCGCAGCTACACCCAGACGGTGCTGCTGCAATCCTTCATCGCTCCGTTCAGCGTGTTCATCATGGTGCTGCTGGCCATGCCGGCGGCCATCGTTTCGGATCGGGGCGGCAGTGGCGGGCGCATGCTGCTGGCGCTGTTCCTCGGCCTGGGCTTCATGCTGGTTGACGGAATTTTTTCTTCCTTTGGGACCAGTGGCAGGATCTCGCCGCTGCTGGCGGCAGTGGCCGCGCCTGCCGGTTTCGCGCTGTTCGGACTGTGGCAATTACGTTCCTGTGAGCGGGCGTGAATTCCTGCAACCAGTCGGTATGATCTTGCGCACCTGACCATCGGGGAATCGATCCTTGGGTAATGTCACGATCGTGCCGGTGCGCACCGCCGCCGACCTGAAGCGCTTCATCCGGGTACCGGCGCGGATCTACGCCGGTGACCCGAATTTCGTGCCGGCGCTGGAGCTGGAGAGAAAGGACGCGCTCACCGCGAGGAACCCGTTGTTCGAACATCTGCAGGCGCAGTACTTCCTGGCCGTGCGCGATGGTCGCGACGTGGGGCGGATCAGCGCGCAGGTCGACAGCCTCGTTGCAGACGGCCGGCTGGGATTCTTCGGATTGATCGCAGCGGAGGATGACCCGGAGGTTTTTGCCGCCTTGTTTGCCGCGGCCGAAGGCTGGCTGCGCGAGCGCGGCCGTACGCGCGTGCAGGGGCCATTCAGCCTGTCGATCAACGAGGAAACCGGTCTGCTGGTCGATGGCTTCGACACGCCGCCCATGATTTTCATGTCACACGATCCGCGTTATGCGGCGGCACGGATCGAGGCGCAGGGCTACACCAAGGCCAAGGACGTGATCGCCTACCTGCACGATGTGGTGAAGGGCTTTCCCGAGAAGGTGATGCGCCTTGTGCGGCGAGCCGAGGCCGGAGGGATCCGCATCCGTCACATCGACAAGTCGCGCATTGAGGAAGAGTTCAAGCTGGTCATGGAGATCTTCAACGACGCCTGGAGCCAGAACTGGGGCTTCGTGCCGTTCACGGAACACGAATTCATCCACATGGCCAGGGCAATGAAGCCACTGGTGGATCCGAAGTGGACTGCGGTGGCCGAATACGAGGGCAAGGCCGTGGGCTTCGCCATCCTGCTGCCGAACCTGAACGAGGTGATTCGTGACTTCGGCGGGAAGCTGTTTCCGTTCAACATCGTGCGGATGCTGGTGCGACTGAAGCGCGGCGTGAAAAGCGGTCGTGTGCCCCTGATGGGCGTGCGCCGCAGCTTCGCGGGCGGCATGATGGGTGGCATGGTGCCGCTCGCCATGATTCACAGCCTGCAGAAGAATGCACAGCCCAGGGGCATGCAGATTGCCGAACTCTCGTGGATCCTCGAGGACAACCGTCCGATGCGCAACATGATCGAGGCGCTGGACGCAAAGGCCTACAAGACCTATCGGGTCTACGAGAAGTCTCTGTCTTGAATCCGTCGCCGCCGTACACCGCGCTGGTGCTGGCCGGGACCCGTCCTGGTGGGGACCCGCTCGCCGATTACGCCGGCGTATCCCACAAGGCACTGATCGAGGTCGGCGGGGCGCCGATGCTGCTCAGGGTATTGCGCGCGCTGGCCGCGTCGAGAGCCGTGACCCGCATCGTTGTGGCCATCGATCGGACGGATGTGCTGTCCGGATTTCCTGATGTGGGCAAGGCGGTCACGCTCGTGCCTGCCGCAACAGGTCCTTCCGCAAGTGTCCTGGCTGCACTGGAGCGCGAAGGTACGCCGCTGCTGGTCACGACGGCCGACCATGCACTCCTGCAGACCGCATGGGTGGATGAGTTCGTGGCCGCCACGGTCGCCAATACCCAGGCCGACGCCTTTCTCGGTCTGGCCCGCAGCGAGGCGGTGCTGGCTGCCGCGCCGGGTACCCAGCGCACCTGGCTGAAGTTTTCCGACGGAGCCTATTCCGGATGCAACCTGTTCCTGTTGCGCTCCCCGGCAGCGCTGGGAGTGGTGCGCCTGTGGCAAGGGCTCGAAGCCGACCGCAAACGACCGTTGGCCCTGCTGGGTCGGCTGGGTTTCACACACGTGTTGCGTTACCGCCTCGGTCTGCTCGGATTGCCCCAGGCCCTGGCGCAGCTCGGGCGGTTGGCGGGGGTCCGGCTGGCGCCGGTAGTACTGGCCGACGGCCGGGCGGCCATCGATGTCGACAAGCCCGAGGACCTGGATCTGGTCCGGAAGCTCGCCGGCTAGCCTGCGGCTCGCTCCGCAGCGGCGGCATTAGCCTGCCAGCTGTTGGCGATCGAGCGGCATTCTTCCAGGTCGGCCGGAAAGTCCAGCTCGGCCCAGTCATGCCCCTCGATGGAAATCGTCCGGACATCGATGCCGGCATTGGCGAGGCGGTGGATTGCCGACAGGTACCAGAGGCTGGTGCCTTCCGGCGTGCGCATGGTCCGTTCGATTTCTGCCACGAAAGCCGCTGCACCCCGGCCGCTGTAGCGCAGGAAGCCGATGGATTCGCCGGTTACGCCAGCCTTTTCCAGCTTCTTGCCGATCGCCAGCAACCGATCCTCGCGCGTGATGACCTTCATGTCGTCGTCGTCGTAGGAGGGCTTGCGATCGATGGTTACCGTGATGTCGGCAGGCGGAGCCGAGATCAGCCGTTCGACGATCCCCGGCTCGATGAGTGTGTCGCCGTTGAGGGTCAATACCGGGCCGGCCAGTTCCTGGCGGACCATCCAGCAGCTGGCCAGGTTGTCCGCCACCTTGTAGAAGGGGTTGAAGGAGGTGCGGACCTGCATGCCCGGCGGCGTCAGGGAAGGTAATGACTGTTCGACCAGGTCAGCGCGGAACCCCGTGACCACGACCGCTTCCCGTATTCCGGCGGCTGCCAGGGCCTGCAGTTGCCAGCCCAGCATGGTGCGCCCGGCCAGATCCAGCAGGCATTTGGGGCGATCCTGGGTATGCGGCAGCAGCCGGCTGCCCTGGCCCGCGCTCAGGATTATGGCCTTCTGTGGTTTTTCTGAGACGGTCATGGGTCACCCAGTTAAGTCGGATGCTGCAGTTTACACATCCCGGCATCATCCGTCTGAGACCTGCGCCAGCCCCTGATTTTTGACCTGGACCCCTCTTATTGGGGGTTGGGAGCAACTGCCGTGGGACCCCTCGGAAATGCCAGGTGATCAGCGTTCCATCACAGAAGAATTGCAAACACGTTGCTTTGGCGCTCGCGCCACACTAAATTTGGACCCTGTGCCTGACTGGAGCGCCTTTCCGGCGTTGCGACATTGGACGGTAACTTGATTTTACAAAGCGTGCCGACGCCGACGATCAGCGAAATTGAGCTGCGTCCTGCGCAATTTGCCACGCTCACGGAGGCGCTCGATTACGCCGCTGGTGGGCTGTCGGGCTTCAATTACTACAATGGCCGTGGTGAGCTGACCACGGTTCTGCCGTACAGCGAACTGCGGGATCGGGCGCGCCTGCTCGCGCGCCGTTTGCAGGGGCTGGGTCGCGGCTCGCGTGTGGCGCTGGTTGCGCACACTCATCCGGATTTCATGGTGATGTTCTATGCCTGCCAGTACGCGGCTCTCGTGCCCGTGCCGCTGCCGGCAGCCATCCACCTGGGTGGCCACGAAGCTTATGTGCGTCACCTGCGCCAGATGGTGCTCGATTGCAAGGCATCGGCCGCGTTTGCGCCGGCCGATTTCATCGAGCTGTTGCATGAGGCTGCTGCCGGTCTGCCAATGGCCGTGACCGGCACGCTCGCCGACTTCGACCAGCTGCCTGATCTGGGTGAGCTGCCTGAGCCGCCGCGCCCACAGGAACTTGCCTATCTGCAGTACACCTCCGGCAGCACGCGCTTCCCGCGCGGCACGATGATCACGCAGGCTGGTGTGATGCATAACCTCGAGGTGATCTTCAACCACGGGTTCCCGCTGCGGCAGTCGGATCGCTTCTTCTCCTGGCTGCCGTACTACCACGACATGGGTCTGGTCGGCATCGTGCTCGGCTGCATGGCCACGCAGCGCTCCTGCGACTTCATGGGTTCGCGCGAATTCGCGATGCGCCCACGCCTGTGGCTGAAACTGATGTCGCAGAACCGCGCGACCATTTCCTTCGGCCCGCCGTTTGGCTATGCGCTGGCTGCACGCCGCATCACCGCCAAGGACACCGCGACGCTCGACCTGTCCGCCTGGCGCGTAGCAGGTGTGGGTGCCGAAATGATCCACGAGGAGTGGCTGCAGGCCTTTGCCAAGGCTCTGGCGCCAGCCGGCTTCAACGCCAGCGCGTTCCTGCCCTGCTACGGCATGGCCGAGGTCGCGCTCGCGGTCAGCTTTGCCACGGTCAGTGGCGGCATGCACCTCGACTACGTCGATGGCGATCTGCTCTCCGACACTGGCATGGCGCAGCCCCTGAACGAAGGCGCTGATTCGCGCCGCAAGGGCTTCGTGAATTGCGGTCGCGCGCTGCCCGGTTTCGAGGTGGAGATCCGCGATCCGCAGGGTCGCCTGCTGCCCGATCGCCGCGTGGGTCGCCTGTTCCTGCGCAGCCCGAGCGTCATGCTGGGGTACTACAACCAGCCGGAAATCAGTGCCGAGATGCTGTCGGCGGATGGCTGGCTGAATACCGGTGACCTGGGCTACAGCGTGGATGGCCAGCTTTACCTGACCGGCCGCGCGAAGGACCTGCTCATCATCAATGGTCGCAACATCTGGCCACAGGATCTGGAGAGTCTGGCCGAGCAGGAGCCGGAAGTGCGCCCGACGGATGCCTCCGCCTTCTCCGTGCCTGGCACCGACGGCACCGAAGTCGCGGTGCTGGTGGTGCAGTGCCGTGAAACCGATCCGAAGTCGCAGGCCGAGCTGGCTGATCGCCTGCATGAGGCCATCTCCGCCGAGTTCGGCATCCGTTGCCTGATCGAGCTGGTGCCGCCGCATACACTGCCGCGCACTTCCTCGGGCAAGCTCTCGCGCAGCGTCACGCGCAAGGAATTCCTCGAACGCCACAACGAGGACGCACTGCGTGATGCCTCGCATCGGCGCTTTCTGGTCAGCGACGGCGGCAGACGGCCCGTCGCGGCCTGAAGCCCACCATCGTGGGGGCTGACAGGGTCGAACAAGTGGTTCGCGAGGCGCTCAGGCTCGCCGCGCCGGATATCGGTGCGGTGGAAGGTGGTACGCACCTGGCTGGTGAGCTTGGGCTCGATTCCTCGCAGGTCATGGACATGATCATGGAAATCGAGGATCGCCTCGATATTTCCATCCCGGTCGCATCGATTGCGGAAGCGCATACGCTGGATCAGCTTTGCGACAGTGTGCGTCGCGTGGTGAACGCTGCATGAGTCTTTTCGACAAGTTCACGCCGCTGGCCGAGTTGCGCACTGCTCTGGCGGCACGTGGCAGCGTGCCGTCGGTGGCGACGCCGATGGACAACGTCATCTCGGCAACGCGGGCAATCATCGGCGGCAAGAAGGTGCTGCTCGCCGGCACCAACAATTATCTGGGTCTGACCTTTGCGCCCGAGACGCGTGAGGCGGCCATCAAGGCCATTGAAGAGCTGGGCACCGGCACCACCGGTTCGCGCATGGCCAGTGGCAATTACGCTGGTCATCGCAAGCTCGAGCAGTCTTTTGCCGAAGCCTTTGGGTGGCCCGCAGCGATCGTCTTTTCCACCGGTTACCAGGCGAACCTGGGTGCCATTTCCGCGCTGGCCGGCGCTGGCGAGTATCTGCTTGTCGATGCCGATGGACATGCCAGCATTCACGATGCCTGCAAGCTCAGCAGCGCCACGACGATCCGGTTCCGCCACAACGATCCGGAAAACCTGGCGCGGCGCCTGGAGCGGCTGGGCGACGACGCGAAGCGCACGCTGGTGGTGGTCGAAAGCCTTTACAGCGTGCTGGGCGACCGTGCTCCATTGAAGGAGTTCGTCGACGTCAAGGAAAAGTACGGCGCGATGATCATCGTCGACGAGGCGCATTCCTTCGGCATGTACGGTCCGAAGGGCCTCGGCATCTGTGCCGAGCTGGGTCTGCTGGATCGCGTCGATTTCATCGTGGGTACATTCTCGAAGAGTCTTGGCGGTGTCGGCGGGTTCTGCGTGAGCCGTCATCCGGAACTGGAACTGCTGCGACTGGCAAGCCGGCCGTACATTTTCACCGCGTCGCCGCCGCCGCCGGTCATTGCAGCAACGCAGGCTGCCCTGAACCGGCTGCTGGCTGGCGATGATCTGCGGGAGCGCCTGTGGAAGCACATCCGCCGCTTCTACAAGGCCGTGAACCAGCAGGGCTACCGCACGGGCACCACCGACCCCGGGCCGGTCACTGCGCTGGTATTCGACACGCGTGAGCAGGCCATAGCGCTGTGGCAGGGGCTGCTTGATGAAGGCATCTACACCAACCTGATGGTGCCGCCTTCCACGCCGGCCGGTCTGAACATCGTGCGCATCAGTCTTTCGGCAGCGCACAGCGACGAGGACATCGGCCTCATGATCGATGTGCTCGGC
The DNA here is from genome assembly GCA_964456255.1 of uncultured Steroidobacteraceae bacterium. Taxonomy (GTDB): domain Bacteria; phylum Pseudomonadota; class Gammaproteobacteria; order Steroidobacterales; family Steroidobacteraceae; genus ZC4RG30. The sequence goes on from CAYWDZ010000054.1 coordinate 13,964, forward strand.
CGCCTGGCCAAGCAGCTCAAGCCAGCCGCCGCCTGACAGCAGCGGCGCAGTACGAAAGTACGGTGACGCTTGCGGCCCTGGAGCATGGTCCGCAACGCCGGGGCTTGCCTTCTTGCCAGACTGTGGCTCAGTCACCGGCCTTGTCGCGCGCCTCCCTGTAGGTCTGCGCGAGGGCTTCGAGGAACAGGTGCGGGAGCGCCGAGTCACGGGCCTGCAGCAGATTGACGAAGACTTCCTTGTAGCGATTCCAGTTCTGGGCGGCATCCGTGCCCGCAGCCAGCCGCTCCGGAGCCAGGTGTCCGAGGAATTGCTCCAGCGCACCGCGCAGCGCCGGGTCGATGGCCGCTGCGTGTCCGGACGCGTGCCTGAACTGGTCGCGCAACTGCATCACGGCATCCAGCTGGCGGCGCTGATGGCCTGTCATCAGTTCCACCAGGTACTCATCCATGTTGGTATCGAGCGGTGAGCGCCCCTCGGGCGGTTCGATCTCGATCCCGTTGCGATCCTGGAAGGCCTGCTGGGCACGCAGTATCTCCTTCAGCCCCAGCAGCGCTTCGCGCAGCAGTCTGCCGACCAGCTGCATGGCCTGTGCCTCATCGAGTGCCGGTAGGCGACCGGCCTTGATGCCGGCGCCGCGGCAGAACGCCGCCAGCGGTCCCTGTTCCAGGGCAGGAAGGGAGCCAGTGCCTTCGAGCCGGGACTTGGCCGCGTCACGCAGGCGCGCGATGCGCTGCTGCTCGGCCAGCTTGATCATGGTGCTGTCCGAAGTGTTGGAGGACGGCGTCATGGTGTGCGCCACCGTCGAGCCTTCGGTGCGCCGGAATGATCCGGTGGTGCCGGTGCGTGTTGCACCCATGGGCAGCAGCGCATCCAGGTTCAGCGCATCGCCCAGATCGCTGTCGGCCGCGCTGCGTGCGGTGCCCATCTGCTGGAGCGCGGCGCCGGCATCGGCGGTGCGGACCAGCGCCGAGAAATCAATGCCGTCGGCGCCGGCTGCGTGATGGCTGCGTGACTCACGCAGCGGCTTGACGGTCTCGACCGTCATGTCCGCCTGCGTCCTGGCATCGGGGGGTGCCGTGGGGTCGGACGGTTCGTCAATCTGCACGAGGACCCGGTATTCACCCATGCGCAGCACATCGCCGGCATGCAGCAGCGCCCGCGTACCGCGCTTGCCGAGGGGTGCGACCGCGTCGTTCACGTAGGTGCCGTTGCTGCTCTTGTCCTCGAGGAAGTACTCGCCGCCCCGGAAGTGGATACTGGCGTGATGGCCGGACAGGAATCGCTGCTGGTCCGGCAGTGCCCAGTCATTGTCAAGCGCACGGCCGATGTTGCAGCCGCTTTCTCCCACGACGATGCGCGCCCGGTTGCCGAGCTCCTCGCGATGTTCACTGATGATTTCTAGGCGCAATGCCATGGCGCCGGAGCCTTCGCTGACCAAGCTGCATTAACCAAGGTGCTCTATAATGCCCGCCACGGCAGCGCTTCCGACAGCGCGCCTTGCAAACCATGGCAGCAGATCACATTTTCAGGGTTCATTACGTGGGCCAGGACAGGTTTCTCCCTTTGCGGATCCCGGCGTGATCCTGCGTCTGCCCGGCGGTCCCGCCCATAGCGAATTCCGGCTGGCCAAGCTCCTGACGCAGGTGCGTGCGCTGGTCCCGGCCGTGCGCGGCGTCACCAGCCGCTTCGTGCATCTGGTGGACTGCACGCGCGACCCCACCGCCGCCGAACGTGCGCAACTGGCTGCCCTGCTCACCTATGGCCCGCGCTACACGGAAAGCGTCCCGGCCGGTCAGGGCCTGCTGGTGGTGCCACGGCCAGGCACGACCTCGCCCTGGTCGAGCAAGGCCACCGACATCGCGCTGGTCTGTGGTCTGGACTGGTTGCGCCGGGTGGAGCGTGGCATCGCCTTTCATGTCGAATCGAACCCGGCACTGGGCTCCGGCGAGCTCGATCAGATCGCGGCGCTGCTGCACGACCGGATGACCGAAGCGGTACTGCGCGCCGACGCAGACGTGGCGCCGCTGTTCGCCGCCAGCCAACCGCGTCCGCTGCGCATCGTGTCGCGCTCACTCCAGGCGCTGCACCATGCCAATGGCGAACTGGGCCTGGCGCTCTCGGCAGACGAGATCCAATACCTGCACGAAAGCTTCAACCGGCTTGGGCGCGATCCCACCGATGTCGAATTGATGATGTTCGCGCAGGCCAACTCCGAGCACTGCCGCCACAAGATCTTCAACGCCGAGTTCACGGTGGACGGCGTGCCGCAGCCCAGGTCGCTGTTCGCGATGATCCGCAATACCCATGCGCATGCACCGCAGGGCGTGATCTCCGCCTACCAGGACAACGCCGCGGTGATGGAAGGCTGGCCGGGCCATCGCTGGTTTCCCGATCCGGCAACCGGCGTCTACGGCGCGCATGCCGAGCCCATCGACATCCTGATGAAGGTGGAAACCCACAATCACCCGACTGCGATCTCGCCGTTTCCAGGCGCGGCGACCGGATCGGGCGGCGAGATCCGCGATGAGGGTGCAACGGGTCTTGGCGCCAGGCCCAAGGCGGGCCTGGTGGGTTACTCGGTTTCCAACCTGCGCATTCCTGGATTTGAACAGCCCTGGGAACAGTCCATCGGCAAGCCCGACCGCATCGTCAGCGCACTGGACATCATGATCGAAGGGCCGCTGGGTGCGGCGGCTTTCAACAACGAGTTCGGTCGACCGTGCATCGGTGGCTATTTCCGCACCTTCGAGCAACCGGTCGATGCCACGTATGCGCGCGGCTACCACAAGCCCATCATGATTGCCGGCGGTCTGGGCAACGTGCGGCGCGCGCAGGCGCTGAAGGGTGAAGTGCCGGTGGGCGCGCACCTGGTGGTGCTGGGCGGTCCGGCAATGCTGATCGGGCTGGGCGGCGGCGCGGCCTCTTCGAT
>CAYWDZ010000055.1:0-16764 GCA_964456255.1 uncultured Steroidobacteraceae bacterium
GTCATCGCCACCAGGTGCCAGCGGCGCATGAAGCCTTCCGGCCAGCAGTACGTGGCCGGCCACATCGGCGCGTTGTCATGACCCTCGTGATACAGCTCCTGCACCATGCGCGTCTGGTACTCGGGCGTGAGCAGCGACAGGATGGTCGGCACCTGGTTCCACAGCGCAAACGAATACCAGTTCTCGGTCACGGCGGAGGGCCACTCGTAGCGGCCACTCCATTCGCCCGGCACGGTGGCGTACGTGTACTGCGTGGGCCCGCCGTGCGCCCGTGTTTCCGCAAGCAGTGCCGCGTAGTGTTCCTGCGCGGTCGTGAAGGGGTACGGGCTCAGGATGCCGCTCACCGGGTAGTCGCGGTCGCAGTACCCCCAGGCCGAGGTGCGCGGCGGATCCGAACCATTCACCGCGCCGATGCCAACGCCAGCGCGGTTCGCGCCACGCCCCGCACCCCACTGCATCTCGATGGCGATCGGACTGCCGCAGCGGAAGTAGCGCGGGTCGCTCCACAGTTCACGATCGGCGTAGAAGTCCTTCGACGTGAACAGGTCCACCGGCAGCGGCTGCACGCCCGCCGGAACCTGTCCGTCAAAGGCCGAGCCGACCCGGACCGTGCGCGTGATCTGGCCGTCGGGGCCGTGCAGGGCCAGCTCGATGGGGCCCACCGCAAGCGACTGGTCGAAATCGTGGAGCGCAGCCGGATCGCGGCCGGTGGAGGGCAGGGCAGGCGTGACGGGAGCACCGCGCCCGACGCTGGTGAATTGCGCCGCGGAGTCATGGCGCGAACATGCGGCACTCAGGGCCAGCAGGGCCATTGCGCCCATGACACAGCTTCCCGCGATGCACTTCATCGGCGCCCCCTGCCTCTTCGTTGCGGCCGATGATACGTGATGGGGCTGGCTCTAACCCGGGCTGGTTACCAGCTCCAGTTCGACGCCGTCCACGTCCTGCAATCGCAGGACCTTGCCATCGTCCTGCAACACCTTGCCGCCAAGCGTTGCGATGGCTGCGGCCACGGCAGCGCGGTCGAAGGGCTTCACCAGGATGCCGAAGCGTGCAATGCGTGGCGTGCCCTGGCCGTAGACGTAGGAAATTTCCTCCAGCTGCAACCGCGATCCATTGCGGAAGTTGAACTGCGCGCTGCGCGCATCGCTGCGGCTCTCCTTGCCGTACAGGATGCGGTAGTACGCCAGCGCCTTGGGCAGCTCGCTCACGCGCAGCAGCGCACTGTCCACGCGCTGCGGCGTGACGAGTCCCTGTTGCGACGGCACCAGGTCCGATGGCACGGCCGCGGTGACCAGCGTGTCCGGCGAGGGCAGGAACTGGATCTCGATGCCGTCCGGGTCATTGAAGATGCCGCCGAAGCCGGTCGAGCCCGCGAATTCACCAAACCCCGCGGCGCGAAACTGATCCTTCATGCCAGCAAAGATCGCGGCGCTGTTCTGGCGCCAGTTCGCCACCGAGGTGCAGAAGTGCCCGATGGCGGTTGGTCGGCCGCGCGCGGCGCCAATGGCCAGGTAGCCCACAGTCCGGTTTTCGGGTAACGGCCCCAGCAGCACGAAATAGCGTTGACCGCCCTGGAAGGGCTGGGCGTGCAGCGCGGTGCGGAACAGGCCCATGTAGAAGCGCGCGCTCTTCTCTACGTCCGGCACGAGGACGTCCAGGTGGTCCAGGCCCGGCGTGTCCAGCGGCAGCACCGGCTGCTGGGCCAGCGCCCATCCCGGCAGGGTGGCCATCACGGCCGTCATGGTCAGCAGGTCGCGTCGGGTGGTCATGGGTCGTCCTTTCCAGTGGGCCGGGTGAGTATTGCGTATCTTAGAGCCGGGTCTGTGTCGGCGGCTCGGGTTTGAAACAGTTAGTTCCGATGATCCCGACGTTAGCAACGCGCATGCGCAGGGCGCCATATCCGATGTCCGCGCGACTCCCGATTCCATGCGGACCGATTCCGTTGCAACATCCGTGGAACGAGAACGCCTGGGGAAGCTCATACTTCGAACCGGCAATCAACATTGGAAATCGCAAGTTGTCGACATACGCAGATTGCTCGCCGATGGGTTCCGCTATTTCCGCCCTGCGCGCCGCCGTGCCGGCAGTCCTGCTGCTGGCGATGGTGCCTGCGTCCGGTCAGAACGCAGCGACCCGACAGGCGTTCATCAATCAATATTGCGCGAAGTGCCACAACAGCACCGACTGGGCCGGCGGCCTCGCGTTCGACGTTCGCTCCACGGCGAACCTGGGCGCGGAAGCCGATGTCTGGGAAAAGGTTTCGCGCAAGATCCGTGGCGGCATGATGCCACCGGCCGATGCGCCGCAGCCGGCGGCCGCAGCGGCCAGGAAGTTTGCCGACTCGATCGAACAGACGCTCGATGAATACAGCAAGACCCATTTCCAGTTGCCGCCCGCCACCATGGGGCGACTGAACCGCACCGAATACGCCAACGCCATTCGCGACATCCTGGGCATGAAGATCGATGCGGCGGCCTTGCTGCCGCCGGACGATTCCGGGGCGGGCTTCGACAACATCTCCGACATGCTGGTGGTCTCGCCCGCGCTGGTCGATGGCTATGTGGCCGCGGCCATGCTGGTCAGTCGCGAGGCGGTGGGTGATCTCGCGATGGAACCTGTACGGGCGTCCATGCGCAACACGGGCGAGACCGATGGCCTGCCGCTTGGCGCCCGCGGCGGCATGATCGGCGAGTACTTCTTCCCGCTCGATGCCACCTACGATGTTTCCATCGCCTCCGGGGGCGGTGGTGGCGGGCGCGGTGGCGGCTTCGGTGGTGGCGGCTTCGGTGGCGGCGGGGGCCGGGGAGGTGGTCCGCCACCGGCGCCGACGTCGCGGCTGGTCGTGATCCTCGACGGCAAGCCCCTGCAGGTGGATAACCCGGCGCGCTTCAGCATCACGCTGCCTGCCGGCACGCACACCATCGGCGCGGCAATCATTGATCTGGGCAGGCCGGGCAATGTGGATGGCATCTTCAGCAGCCGCAACGATGTCGGCGGGGTCTCGGGCATTACCGTCAGCGGCCCGAACCAGGTGACAGGGCGCGGCCATACACCCAGCCGCGCGCGCCTGTTCATCTGCACTCCCACCACGGCCGCCGACGAGGCCGCATGCGCGGGCCGGATCTTCGCCGGGCTGGCAACACGCGCCTATCGGCGTCCCGTGCAGACTTCCGATACCGCCATCCTGGAGCCCATCATGGCCGCGTACCGGGACGGGCGCCGCCAGGGCGACTTCGACATCGGCATCCAGTACGGCGTGGCGCGCGTGCTGGTTGATCCGCGCTTCCTGTTCCGGATCGAGAAGGATCCGGCCAATGCCGTGGCCGGTCGCGCGTACCCGGTCAGCGATCTGGAGCTGGCTTCGCGCCTGTCCTTCTTCCTGTGGAGCAGCGTACCCGACGACGAGTTGCTGAACCTCGCTGCCGCCGGACGTCTGGGACGGCCGGCGGAATTGAAGAAGCAGGTCGCGCGCATGCTGGCCGACCCCCGCTCCGACGCGCTGACGGAAAATTTCGCGGCACAGTGGCTGACGCTGCGCAGTCTCGAGGCTGCCACGCCGGACGACCCGGGATTCGACAACGCGCTGCGTCGCGCGATGGAAGAAGAGACCTCGCTGCTGTTCGAGAACGTCCTGCACGAAAACCGTCCGGTCACCACGCTGCTGGATGCCGACTACACCTTTCTCAACGAGCGCCTGGCCAGGCACTACGGCATCGAGGGCGTGCGCGGCCCGAACATGCGTCGCGTCGCATTGCCCGCTGACAGCCTGCGTCGCGGCCTGCTGGGACAGGCGAGCATCCTCACCGTCACCTCGGTGGCCGATCGCACCTCGCCGGTCACGCGCGGCAAGTGGGTTCTGGAAAACATGCTGGGCCTGCCGGTACCCAAGCCCCCGCCGGGTGTCGAGACCAACCTGGAAGTCTCGGTTCACATCGAAGGACCAGCGACCCTGCGCACGCGTCTGGAAGCCCACCGCGAGCGCCCGGCCTGTCACAGCTGCCACGCGCTGATGGATCCGATCGGCTTTGCCATGGAACCCTTCGACAAGATCGGCAGGTTCCGCGCCGAAGACCAGGGCCTGCCCATCGACGCCAGCGGAACCATGGTCGACGGTTCGAAGCTCAACGGTCCCGAAGACCTGCGCAAGGCGCTGATCAGGGACAGCAACCTCTTCGTTGTCTCGTTCACCGAAAAGCTGATGACCTACGCGCTGGGCCGTCCCGTCACCTATACGGACCGGCCAACCGTCCGGGACATCGTCCGCCAGAGCGAGGCGGATCAATACCGGCTGAACACAATCATCATGAAGATCATCGACAGCGTGCCGTTCCGCCAGCGCGCTGCCACAGGTTCGGGCGTCATGGCCAGCAACCCGACAGCAAAAGTCGGTACCGCCGATTGAGTGGAGGCATCCCATGAACTACATCACGAAGAAGCATATTTCCCGTCGCCAGGTACTGCGAGGCGCAGGCGGTGTGGCCATCGCGCTGCCACTGCTCGATGCCATGCTGCCCGCTTCATCCGCCTGGGCGCAGGCGGCGGCCACGCCCCGACCGCGCTATGCGGCCATCTACATCCCGCATGGCAAGACCATGGCCAAGTGGACCCCGAAGACTGAAGGCAGGGGTTTCGAATTCACCGAAATCCTCAAGCCGCTGGAAGGGCACCGCGAGCGATTGAACGTGATCAGTGGGCTGCGGCTGCAGACCGGCTACGGGACGGATGGCTCGGCCTCGGCCAATCACGCACGCGCCTCCGCGACCTGGCTCAACTGCGTCGACGTGGGCGAGGACCCCAACAAGATGGGCATTTCGGTGGACCAGGTGGCGGCCCGGTCCTTTGGCCAGCAGTCCCCGCTGCCATCCATCGAGCTGACCATCGAGGATGGCCGGACCATGTCCTGGTCATCGGCCACCACGCCGCTGCCGATGCAGAGGAACCCGCAGGTCGTGTTCGAGAAGCTGTTCGGGCAGGGCGGCACCGAGGCCGAGCGCAATGCGCGTCGTGACCAGGCCCGCTCGCTGCTGGATTCGGTGATGGATGACATCGGCGCCCTGCGGCGCTCCGTAGGTGGCAACGACGCGGCGCGAGTGGACCAGTACCTGACCGCCGTGCGCGAAATCGAACGCCGCATCCAGCTGGCCGGACAACTGCCCGACGGCATGAAGCTGCCCGCGCGCCCCAACGGCATTCCGGCGAGCTTCGAATCCCATATCCAGTTGCTGTTCGACCTGCAGGTGCTGGCCTGGCAGGCGGACATCACGCGCGTCACGACGCTGATGATCGCGCGGGAAATCAGCGGCTCGACCTATCCCAACAGCGGTGTGCGCGACGCCTTCCACAACCTGTCGCACCATTCGAACGTGCAGGCGAACAAGGACCGCTTCGCGGTGCTCAATGCCTACCACGTCTCCCAGGTCAAGTACCTGCTCGACAAGCTGCAGGCCACGCCCGATGGCGATGGCACGCTGCTGGATCACTCCATCATCCTGTACGGCAGTGGTATCGCCGACGGCAACAACCACGATCACGCGCCGCTGCCGATCGCGCTCATCGGTGGCGGGTCGGGCAAGCTGCAGGGCGGTCGCCATATCCGCGTGCCCGATGCCACGCCCCTGGCCAACCTGCATCTCGCCGTGCTGAACAAGCTGGGCGTCGAGACCGAGAAGTTCGGCGACAGCAACGGGATCGTGGCGTTGTGATCCGGCGCGCCGCTTGCGTGGCGGTCGGCATCGCCGTGCTCATGGGCAGCGGCGTGGCCGCGGCTGCGACTCCGGTGTATGCCAGCATTGCTGAAGCTGCGCGCAAACAGGACTGGGCGGCCGTGCAGGCCATGGCGAAGCGACCAGGCACCGAACTGAATGCTGCGAGCACCGAAGGCTCCACCGCGCTGCACTTCGCCATCAACGCCGGCGAAGCCGCGGTGGTCAGGCAACTGCTCGACGCCGGCGCGGATGTCACCACGCGCAACATCGCCGGCGTGTCGCCGCTGCAACTGGCGGTCACCAGCGGCAATGCGCAGGTGGTCAGCATGCTGCTCGCACGGGGTGCCGACGCCCGCGCGCGCGACGAAGCGAAGGAAAGCCTGCTGATGCTGGCGGCCCGCCATGGCGACGGCGCCATGGCCAGTGCGCTGATTGCCGCGGGGGCCGAGGTGGATTACGTCGAGCCCCGGTTCAGCCAGGACGCCATGATGATCGCGGTGCGCTCCGGCAATCCGTCGGTGGTCGCGGCACTCATCAAGGCCGGCGCCGAATTGAACCACCAGACACCGCCGGGCCCCGAGCCCACGACGCGTGAACCGGGTGCGGGCGGCGGTTCGACCGGCGAGGGCATGATCCGCAGCGGCGTTCCGCCGGAAGGCCAGCGCCTGGCCGGCACGGGCATGATGACGGCCCTGTTGTATGCCGCGCGTGATCACCAGGTGGATGCCGCGCGCCTGCTCGTCAAGGCCGGCGCGCAACTGGAACTGGCCGAGTACAACGGCATCACGCCGCTGCTGATGGCCATCACCAACGATCATCACGACGTGGCCAGGTTGCTGATCGAGGCCGGCGCCAACGTCAATGCGAACGACTGGTATGGCCGCCAGCCGCTGTGGGCTACCGTCGAAAGCCGCAACCGCGATGTGAGCACCACCACTGCGACCACCAACGGCGTGGACCGCGACGCGGCGCTGCAGGTCATCACCCTGCTGGTGGAGAAGGGCGCCAACGTGAATGCGCGAACGAAGCATTTCCCGCCGCGCATGGGTGGGCACTCCTTCAACATGTCCTATGTATCGACGGTCGGTGAAACCCCGTTCTTCCGGGCCGCGTTCAACAATGACCTCGCCGTCATGCGGCTGCTGCTGGCACATGGAGCCGACCCGAAGCTGAAGACCGACAGCGGTACCTCACCGTTGATGGCGGCCGCGGGCGTGAATTTCGTGCGGGGCCAGACCTTCGTGCCCGACGGCTACGCCGCGCAGCTCGAAGCGGTGAAGATGCTGGTGGAGCTCGGCAGCGACGTGAACGAGGTGAATGAAATGGGCCTCGCGCCGGTCCACGGCGCCGCCTTTCGCTGGTCAGACGATGTGATCACCTATCTGGTGGAGCACGGCGCGCGCCTCGACATCAAGGACAAGGTCGGCCGTGACCCCTACACCTGGGCGGCCGGGGTCACCATTCCGTCGACGCCTCCCGAGCCAAATCCCCGCACCATGGCGCTGATCGAGAAGTTGAGGAAGTAGCGTCAGTCGATGCGCTTCTTCTGAACCGTCCAGTCCTGGTTGCGGCACAGCCCGCAGTCGGCGCCGACGAATTGGCGCGCAGCGCTCTTGTCGCCACGCAGTTGCCAGTTGAGCCAGGCCACCACGGTGGCCGCTGCCTTGCCACCGTTGGGTTGCCAGTACGTGCCGCCATGGCCGACGCCTTTGAGGTTCGCCACCAGGATGGGTACGTGGTTGATGCGCATGAAGTCGTCCTGCGAGTTCACCCAGGCCGCATCCGATTCGCCGCCGATCACGTACAGCACGGGCGTGTGCAGCTGTTGCAGCGCGGCCTTGCGCACGTCCTGCTCGGGGATGGCGGCGCTCTGGCCATCCGGAAACAGGCCGCTGTTCATCATCACCAGCGTCTTCACGCGCGGGTCGGCCGCCACGCGCATGGCCTGCGCGCCGCCGCAGCTGTAGCCTGAGGAGGCAATCGCCGTGGTGTCGATGCGCTGGTAGTACGGGCTCTTCGGATCCGCATTCTGCGCGAAGGCCCAGTCAATCGCCGCGAGCAGGTCCTTGTAGCTGGACTTCACGTTGTCCTGGGGTGACTGGCTCGCGGGTGCTGGCCGCGGCGGCGCCGTTGCACCGGGGCCGCTGCGGATCAGGCCTGGCGCAATGGCGAGGTAACCATGCGAGGCCACTTCCAGCAGATGCAGGCGGGAGCTCGCGCCGTCGTCCACGCAGGCACCATTGCCGAACAGGTACACGCCCAGCTTCGTGCCGCCCATGGCCGCAAGGTTGGCGGGGCGGTACAGCACATGATTCGGCAACGAGGCGGGCTCTTCCTTCATTGCCGGATAGCGGCCCGTGCCCGGCGTGTCGGGCAGGGTCTGGATGCGGGCGCGCTCAGCGGCTTCTTCCGCGGTGGGTTGCGCCGCCCAGGCCGATGCCAGTGCCAGGCCACCAAGCAGGGCCGCGATCAATGAAAAGCGTGAGCTGCGCATGTGGATACTCCCCCGATGACGCGGAACTTGCACCCGCCAGATACGGCAAGTACAAGTGACAACCGGCCGCCAGTCTGCGGGGGGAAGGCAACATGATCAAGAACAGGCTTCGGGGCAAACACTTGCTGGTCATTCTGCCGCTGGTGCTGGCCACGACCTTGTCGGGCCAGGAGCAGGGTGCGGCGCCGTACCTGAATCCCGATCTGCCGGTCGCACGCCGCGCCGCGGATCTGGTGTCGCGCATGACGCTGGAAGAGAAGGTGCTGCAGATGCAGAGCACCGCGCCGGCGATAGCGCGTCTTGGCGTGCCGGCCTACAACTGGTGGAACGAAGCCCTGCACGGCGTGGCCCAGGGCCGCGCCACCGTATTCCCGCAGGCCATTGGCCTCGCCGCGACCTGGGATACCGACCTGATGCATCGCGTGGCCGATGTGATTTCCACCGAGGCACGCGCCAAGTACAACGATGCACTGACGCGTCCGCCGCCCACCGGGCCCGAAGCGACCGCGACCTTGCCCGGCCGGACGGCGGGGCTCACGTACTGGTCGCCCAACATCAACATCTTCCGTGATCCGCGCTGGGGCCGCGGCCAGGAAACCTACGGTGAGGACCCTTACCTCACGGGCCGCATGGGCGTGGCGTTCGTGCAGGGCATGCAGGGGGATGATCCGCGCTACCTGAAGGTCGTCTCGACGCCCAAGCACTATGCGGTGCACAGCGGGCCGGAGCCGCAGCGCCATGTGTTCGACGCGCGCGTGAGCGACTACGACCTGGTGCATACCTATCTCGCCGCATTCCGCGCCACGGTGATCGAAGGCAAGGCCGGTTCGGTGATGTGCGTGTACAACGCCGTGGCCGGTGTGCCCGGTTGCGCCAGCGATGATCTGCTGCAGAAGTGGCTGCGCGACAAGTGGGGCTTCACCGGCTACGTGGTGAGCGACTGCGGCGCGGTGAACGACATCGTCGCCAATCACAAGTACACGCCGACGCAGGGTGGCGCCGCCGTGGCGGCGGTGAAGGCCGGTACGGACCTGACCTGCGGCACCGAGTACCGCACGCTGGTGGATGAAGTGAAGGCCGGCCGCATCACGGAGGCCGAGATCGACCGCGCGGTCACGCGGCTGTACGAGGCGCGCTTCCGCCTCGGCATGTTCGATCCGCCGGCGCGAGTGCCCTATGCGCGCATTGCCTACAGCGAGAACGATTCAGCCGCGCATCGCGAGCTGGCGCGCGAGGCCGCGCGCAAGGCCATCGTGCTGCTGAAGAACGAGGGCAATGTGCTGCCGCTGGGGCGCGCGACGCGGCGCATCGCGGTGATCGGACCTTCCGCCGATGATCCGATCGGCCTGCTCGGCAATTACAACGGCATCTCCTCGCTGCAGGTGACGCCGCGGGCCGGCATCGAGAAGCAGTTCTCCGCGGCCACGGTGCGCTATGCGCTGGGCGCCACCTACACCACGGCCACGTTCTCGCTGATTCCCGGTTCATTCCTCGCTGCGCCGCAGGGCGGGCAGGGCCTGCAGGCCGAATACTTCGCCAATGCGGATCTCGCCGGCGAACCGAAGCTGCGGCGGCGCGAGGCGCGCGGCTACTTCGACATGGGCATGGAAGATCCAGCCGTCGTCGCTGCAGTGGGCCGCGAGAACTACTCGGTGCGCTGGAGCGGTACGCTCACGCCACAGTCCACCGGCGAGTACGACGTGACCGTGAAGCTGGGACAGTGGAACCGCAGCGCAGCGGCGAAGCTGTTCATCGATGGCAGGGAGATCACCGTCGGCGGCGGACCCACCACGCAGATGACTTCCCAGCAGCCGGTGCTGCGACCCGGCCAGCCGCCGCGCGCGAAGCTGCAACTGCAGGCGGGCCGGAAGTACGACGTGCGCATCGATTACCGCCAGCCCGGTGCCGGCGGCACCATGCAGTTCGGCTGGATCCCGCCGGCCGATGCGGCGCTCAATGAGGCTGTGGCGCTGGTGAAGGATTCCGACGTGGCACTCGTATTCGTCGGCCTGAGCTCCGAGCTCGAAGGCGAGGAAATGCGCGGCTTGAACATCGCCGGCTTCTCGGGTGGTGATCGCACCTCGCTCGATCTGCCCGAGCCGCAGGAAAACCTGATCAAGGCCGCGGTGGCCACCGGCAAGCCGGTGGTGGTGGTGCTGACCAGCGGCAGCGCGATTTCCGCGAACTACGCCGCCGCCAATGCCAATGCGCTGCTGACCATGTGGTACGGCGGTGAAGAGGCCGGCAATGCCATCGCCGGGACGCTGGCGGGCGAGAGCAACCCCGCGGGCCGGCTGCCCGTTACCTTCTACAAGGGCGTGGATCAACTTCCGCCCTTCACCGAATACGCCATGAAGGGCCGCACTTATCGCTACTTCACCGGCGAGCCGCTGTATCCCTTCGGCTTTGGCCTCAGCTACTCGTCGTTCGGCTACTCGGGCCTGTCGGCGCGACGCACGGCCACGGGCGCGACCGTGCAGGTCACGGTGCAGAACACTTCGCGCCGCGATGGCGATGAGGTGGTGCAGTTGTACGTGGCAGGTGACGGCAGTGCCGAAGCGCCCATCCGCAACCTGGCCGGCTTCCAGCGCGTGCATCTGCGTGCCGGCGAAAAACGCCAGGTGAGCTTCACGGTCGCGGCGGATGACCTGCCGAAGTCCAGCGTTGCGATCAGCGTGGGTGGCGGGCAGCCGGCGGCCAACGTGCAGTCCGTGCGCGGCACGCTCTGAGACGCAGGAACGGGCCGAACTGCCGGCCCAATGCAGGGTCCTGTGTACGTAGTTGCCACTACTGCGCGGGAAGGCCGTTTGAACCTACCATTTGTCCAGCCAATTCATCACGCCTGGACCCACGAAGGAGATATTCATGAAACGATTTGCCAGCCTGCTCGTCGCCGTTGCACTGATCGCCGCCGCTCTTCCAACGTCCGCCCTTGCGGGAACCACCGACCCGCTGTTCGTGAATCTCACGACCGATGAGGCGCACCGCGCCACCATGGCGCTGACGTTCTCGAAGGGGCAGCTCGAGCGTGGCCACCCGCTTACGATTTTCCTCAATGATCGTGGTGTCCTGCTCGGCAGCAAGACCAACGCGGCAAAGTTTGCCGACCATCAGAAGATGATTGCCGAACTGATCAGCAAGGGCGCAACGGTGTTCATCTGCTCCATGTGTGCTGAGCACTATGGCGTGAAGCAGACCGACTGGCTGCCAGGTCTGAAGCTGGCGACGGAGCAGGCCGGGCTGGCGCTGTTCAAGGACGACACCAAGACTTTGAGCTGGTGAGTTCCGCGCCGCTGAATGGCAGGCTGGAGCGCGTCACGCGTATCTGATCTGCCAGTGCGGGAGCGGCATCAAAGTTCGAGGGAGTTCATGAAACGTCGATCCGGATTGCTGTTCGCACTGGCGTCATCCCTCGCGGCCGGCGTGGCTTTGGCGGCTGCGCCGGCTGCACCACCTGCGCCCGACGGCACATCGATGGCGCAACGCCTCGACAGGTGGCGCGCCGAGCTGCCGCAGGGTTCGGGACCGTATCGGGTGGTGCGGCTCATCGAACCGGATCTCATCGAGTACACGATCTACCGCCCCGCTGACCTGCAGCGTACCGACAAGCTGCCCATCATTGCCTTCGCCAATGGTGCCTGCCGCAACACATCGCTCGAGTACGCGGCATTCCTGAGCGAACTGGCCTCGCATGGTTATCTGGTCATCGCGGTGGGCCGCGACGACCAGCCCATGAATGGTTCCACTGGGCAGACCACTTCGCCGGATGGCCGCCTGCTGCAGGTCATCGACGTCAAGGTGCTGAACCAGGCCGTGGACTGGGCGATCGCGCGCAACGCCGCTGCCTCGAGTCCTTATCGCGGCAGGTTGCGCGCGGACCGCATTGCCTTCATGGGTCATTCCTGCGGCGGCATGCAGGCGTTGACGGCTTCGGCGGACCCGCGCACCACCACCACGGTGGTGCTCAACAGCGGCTACTACCGCACGCCCCCCGCAAGGCCGCCCGGGCCGCTGCCGGAATATCGCCGCTGGTCCGAACTGCACGCGCCCACACTGATCCTCACGGGTGGATCGACGGATGTGGCCTACCGCATCGCCAAAGACAGCTATGAAGATGGCGTTGCCGCGAATCTGCCCGTGTTCCTCGCCAGCCTGCCGCCGCTGGCGCACAGCGGCGCCTACGTGGAACCCGACCGCGAATGGTCGCGTGTGGTGGTGGCCTGGCTGGACTGGCAGCTCAAGGGCGACCGCAAGGCCCGCGCGCTATTCGTGGGTGAGCGCTGCGGCCTGTGCACCAACACCGCATGGCAGGACGTGGCCGGTCACGGACTGCGTTGATCAGCGAGCGTGTTGGTTTCGCTGACGTGCGTCGCGCAGGGCCCGCCCGCCGTTCAGCATGATGCTGCGGGCCGAACCAGTCCGTTGGCATCGATCCGGATGTCACTCATGCCGCCCGCGACAGTGATCGCGCTGAGGTAATCGCGAATCTGCTGCGCGCGTGTTGCGTCAGCCAGCACCGGCCGGCCCGGCGGTTCGACATGCACGGGCACGATGAACACTTCGAGTCGCCCGTCGTCATGCCAGCGCAACTTGCCCAGCATCGCGTTGACCGCTTCGGGATGAAACGGCGCCAGCGTGTAGGCCGGGTCCGGCTCGAAGCCGAACATCTTCTTGCGGCGCTCGGCCCATTCGCGCCGCGCGGGATGGTCCTGCGCCGGGCTCAGTGCGCGCGTCACCACGCAGCCATTGCCCATGCCGTGGAAGATCGGGCGGCCGCGATGAAATTCGATGCCGCGCACGATGTGGGCGTGATGACCGATCACCACGTCGGCGCCGGCCTCGATGGCCACATGGGCCAGCGGCCGTTCATAGGGCGCGAGCCTTGCGGGCGTGTGCACGATGCCCTTGTGAATGGCCACCAGCACCAGGTCGGCATCCGCGCGTGCCGCAGCAATATCACGCGCCAGCATGGCCGGTACTTCCGCGGCCATGCGGGCCAGCGGTGCGGCCGGCGCAATGGGTGATCCATCGCTGGTCTCGACGCGCAGCCATGCGCAGCCGGCACGTGTATCGGTGGCCCACGCGGATTCGGGCCCCACGGCGTTGTAGCTGAGCAATGCAAGGCGTCTCCCGTGACGCGCGACGATCGCTGGCTTCAGGGCTGCAGCCAGCGTTGCACCCGCACCGGTGTGTGCGATGCCCAGCCGGTCGAGTTCGGCAATGGTGTCGGCGATGCCCTCCGCGCCCGTGTCCGCGATGTGATTGCCGGCGAGGCTCAACACGTCGAAGCCCGCGTCACGGACTGCCGCGAGATTCTCCGGTGGCGCGCCGGGCGCCGGCACATCGCCCTTCAGCTCGGTGCCGCGGCGTGTATGCGGAACTTCCAGATGACCAATCGCAAGATCCGCGGCGCGTATCGCCGGTGCGATGCCGGACAGCCAGTGACCGGCGTCCGGTTCGTCGAGCACCAGATCGCCGGTCAGGATGATGTCCAATGTGCGGTCGATGGCAGCCGCCGTCACGCGTGTCAGTGTCCGCTGGCTACGGCAGCTTCTTCTGCTTGATCTCCCAGCCTTCGGCTTTGCACAGGCCGCACTGCGGCCCGAGGAATTCCTTGCCGGCCTCGGCATTGCCCTTGAGCTGCCAGTCCAGCCAGGCCGTGGATACGCGAGCCCACTCGCCACCGTTGGGCTGCGAGAACGTGCCGCCATGCCCCACCGGCAGCGAGGCGAACATCACCGGCACGTGGTTGATGCGCTCGAAATCGTCCGCCGCGTTCGGATAGGCAATGTCGGATGGCCCGCCGATCAGATAGAGCACCGGCGCATGCAACTTCGCCAGATCGCTCTTCTCGATGGCCACGCCGCTGCGCGTGCCCACGCGCGAGTTGTACACGCCGCTGTCCAGCACCAGCGTAGTCTTGATGCGCGCATCGTCGGACACGGCCAGCGACTGCAGGCCGCCGCAGCTGTGGCCGCCCACCGCGATCTTCGACAGATCGACGTGACCGGCGAACTCGCCACCCGCGCGTCCGCTCTCGCGCGTGATCCACTCCAGCGAATCGCGGTGTTGCTGCACCTGGGTCGGGTCATCGGCAGGCGTGGGTGGCGTGGCCGGCGGCGGTGGAAGTCCACCGGCGCCACCTGCACGCGGGCCACCCGCGGGGCCTGCGCCGGGACCACCCGCGCCGCGCGCTGGGCCTGCGCCACGCGGGCGTTCTGGTTGCGGGTTGCCGAGCGCGATGACCAGATAGCCGTGCGATGCGATCTCGCGCAGGTACGCGGCATGCGACATGCCATTGGCACTGCACCCGCCATTGCCCCACAGGTACACCGGCAGCTTGCCGCTGGGCCATTTCTCCGGACGAAAGATCGTGTGGTCGGCAAAGCCATCCACGGATTCCGCGTACGCGGGGTAGGGGCCGCTGCCGGTGGTCTCGCCGACCTTTGCGGCCTGCGCGCCGCAGATCGTGCCGGCCGCGAGGGCCGCCACCAGCAACAACGATGAAAGGTGCGGTGATCTGGACATGTGCTTCTCCGGACTTGGGTGCGCCGTGACTGTGGGGCGGGATTCTAGCGGAGCGCGACGCATGGGAATCCGCTGCTGTACCTCTGTGGTTCCAGCTCTCACCGTGAGACGCAGGCGATATCGGGTACGATGATTCCCTCGAACAACAACAACGGGGAGGGGCGATGAAGAACCTGAAGGACACCGCGGGCGCGCCACGCACCTGCAGCGCAATCCTGGTGCTGCTGGCTGCCTGTCTTGCCGGCTGCCAGGGCCAGTCGAATGACAGCAATGCCGACGTGCGCGCCGGCATGTCCATGCAGCGCCTGCAGCGGCTCGATGCGCATTTCCACCAGCTGGTGGACGAGGGCAAGATGGCCGGCGTGGTCACCTGGATCGCGCGTCATGGCCAGGTGGTGCACGAGGACGCCTATGGCATGGCTGACATCGAGGCCAGCCGCAAGATGACGCAGGACGCGTACTTCTACGTGTACTCGATGACCAAGCCCATCACCAGCGTGGCGCTGCTCACGCTGTATGAGGAGGGGCGCTTCCAGCTGAGCGATCCGATCGCGAAGTACCTTCCGGAACTGGCCAACCTGCAGCTGTATGTGGGCGAAGGCGCCGGCGGCGCCATGATCACGCGCGCCCCGGCGCGCCAGCCCACTGTCGAAGACGTGTTCCGGCACACCGCCGGATTCCTCTATGGACCGGCCGGCAATCGCAGCATCGACAAGGCCTATCGCGAAGCCAATGTGCTGGGCGGCACGCTCGCCGATCTGACGCAGCGGCTGGGCAAACTGTCGCTGGCCTACGAGCCTGGTACGCAATGGATCTACTCGGTGTCGCACGACGTGCAGGCGCGGCTGGTCGAAGTGCTGTCCGGCATGCCCTTCGACGAATACGTGCGCAAGCATGTGTTCGAACCGCTGGGCCTGCAGCATGCGGTGTTCGGTCGCCCCGATGCGCTCAAGGATCAGTTCGCGACGCTCTATCGTCCCGGAGAAGGCGGCAAACTTGCGCCAACCGGTGCACTGGACGAACCGGGTGCGGCAACACGCGTGCTCGGCGGTTTCAGCGTGTCGGCCACCGCAGCCGATTACGGCCGCTTCGCGCAGATGCTGGTCGGCTCCGGCGAACTGGATGGCGTGCGCATCCTGTCGCGCAAGACCATCGACCTTATGGATTCCAACCATCTGCCCGATGGGGTCGAGCGTGGCGCGGCCGGTGGGGGTACCGCCAAGGGTGAAGGCTATGGTCTCGGCGTGCGCGTCGTGACCGATCCGGCCAAGGCGGGCAATCTCACCTCGAAGGGAACCTTCGGCTGGTCGGGTGCTGCCGGCACGCACTTCTTCGTGGATCGCAGCGAAGACCTGGTGGCGGTGTTCATGATCCAGGTGATGGGCGCGCCGGACGGGCCAAGAATGGCCGCCGAATTCGAGACGCTGGTCTACCAGGCCATCGTGGACTGAACGATTTGCAACGGAGAGTCTCCATGCGCAACGCATTACGTGTCGCTGCCCGGGCGTTCGGCCTGGCATTGGTGAGCATGTTGCCGGCCAATGCGGTGCTGGCGGCAGACCCAACGGGTTCAGGCCCTGAACCCGCGAAGGTGTATTCGGAAACATCCCTTCCAACGCACACCGTCTACCGGCCCGCTGACCTGAAGGGCAGCTACCCGGTGGTGCTGTGGGGCAATGGCTCCTGCGTGAACAGCAACTTCAGCTACCGCGAGTTCCTGGCGGAAATCGCCTCGCATGGCTTCATCGTGCTGGCCATCGGTCCGTACCGCGATACGCCGGCGCCGCGCCAGCCGCGTTCGGAGAATCCGGCCGAATGGCCGCCCTTCGAGACCAGCTGGAAGCAGATGTTCGACGCGCTGGACTGGATCACCGCGGAGAGCAAGCGCAAGGGCAGTGCGTTCAACGGCAAGGTCATGGTGAACAAGGTCGCCGTCATGGGGCATTCCTGTGGCGGACTGCAGACGGTGAAGGCTTCGACCGACCCGCGCATCACCACGGCGGTGGTGCTCAACAGCGGCATGATCACCGACGA
>CAYWDZ010000056.1:0-16249 GCA_964456255.1 uncultured Steroidobacteraceae bacterium
ACCAAGATCAGCTTCATGAACGAGCTGGCGAACCTGGCCGAGCTCCTGGGCGCGGACATCGAGAAGGTGCGCATCGGCATCGGTTCCGATCCGCGCATCGGCTACCACTTCATCTATCCGGGCACGGGCTACGGTGGCTCGTGTTTCCCCAAGGATGTGCAGGCCCTGCAGCGCACGGCGCGCGCGGTCGGCTACGAGCCCGCGCTGCTGTCGGCCGTCGAAGCCGTCAACACGGCGCAGAAGAGTTTCCTAGCCGGCAAGATCCGGAAGCACTTCGGCAATGACCTCACTGGCCGCGTGATCGCGCTCTGGGGCCTGGCCTTCAAGCCCAACACCGATGACATGCGTGAAGCGCCGGCCCTGACGGTGATCAACGAGCTGCTGGCTGCCGGCGCGAAGGTGCAGGCCTATGACCCGGTGGCCATGAACGAGGCGCGCCGCGTGCTTGGTGAGCGCGCGGGCCTGAAGCTGGTGCCGGATGCGCATGCGGCGCTGGAAGGGGCCGATGCGCTGGCCATCGTCACCGAATGGCGCGAATTCCGCAGCCCCGACTTCGATCGCCTCAAGGCCCAGCTCAAGCAGCCGGTGATCTTCGATGGCCGCAATCTCTACAACCCGGACCTGATGAAGCGCTTCGGATTCAGCTATTACGGGGTCGGCCGCGGATTGGCCTAGAATCTGCTCCCCATGAAGGAGCAATACGCCCGCGACCGCATCCAGAACTTCGGCCTGCTGCTGGTCGTCGCCATCCTGATCCACATCGCCTGGACCTTCTATGTGCGGCCCGTGTCGGCGGGCTGGGAGGCCCGCCAGCAGGCGCTGCAGCAGGCCGACCCGGAATACCAGCCCAAGCGTTCCGTGATCGCCATCCTGAAAGACCCCGAGCAGGAGGTGGCGATCATCCTGGGCATCTGGGCGCTGCTGCTCTCCGCGTTGAAGGCGCGGGCGCTGTCGGCGCACCGCCGCCAGCTCGATGCGGGTCTGCTGTCGGTGCCGGCCGGCTACCGCATCCTGCCCGGCGACGTGCGCGAGTACGCGCACAAGCTCGATGACCTGCCGGGCAAGCAACGCGACCTGATCCCGGCACGCACGGTGCGCCGCGCACTGAAGCGCTTCGGCGAGACCGCCAATGTGCAGGACGCCGCCGACAGCGTGCACGATTACTGCGAATCCGAATCCGCGCGCCTGGACGCCGAGCTCGCGCTGATCCGCTTCTGCGTGTGGGCGATCCCGGCGGTCGGCTTCGTGGGCACGGTGCGCGGCATCGGCAATGCGCTCGCAGGTGCGCAGCTGGCCCTGCGCGGGGATACCAGCCCCGTCACCACGGGCCTGGGCATTGCCTTCAATTCCACTTTCGTAGCGCTGATCGTCAGCATCGTGCTGATGTTCGTGATCCATGAGCTGCAGCTCCGGCAGGAACGCCTGGTGCTGGATACCGAGTCCTACGTGGACGATGCGCTGATCAGCAACCTGCAGTCCCGCTAGAACCCGCGGGCCTGCGCCAGTACACTTGCCACCCCCATTTGCAGGAGCCTCCCCCATGTCCTCGAGCAACTACGCCGTCACTTCCACCTACAACGACATCTGGCTGGTCGATGGTGTGCGCACTCCGTTCGTGGACTACAACGGCGCCCTGAGCAGCGTCTCGACCATCGACATGGGCATCAAGGTCGCGCGCGAGGTGTTCAAGCGCAGCGGCGTCCCGGCCACCGACGTGGGCGCGGTGATCGCAGGCAACATGGCGCAGACCTGCTTCGACGTGTACGTGCAGGCACGGCACATTGGCCTTTACAGCGGTGTACCGCAGGCGGTGCCGGCGTTGCAGGTGCAGCGCGTTTGCGGCACGGGCGTGGAGGCGCTGATACAGGCGGCGGACAACATCACGCTGGGCAAGATCGAGCTGGGCCTGGTGGTGGGCACGGAATCCATGAGCCGCAATCCGATTGCGGCCTACAACCTGCGCGGCGGCATGGTGCTCGGCCAGGTGGAGATGAAGGACTTCCTCTACGAGGCGCTGACCGACACCTCCTGCGATTCCATGATGGGCGATTGCGCCGAGTATCTGGCGAAGGAGTACAAGCTCGGACGGACGGACGTGGATCAGTTCGCCTTCGACAGCTTCCAGCGCGCGCTGGCCGCGCAGGCCAGCGGCTTCCTGGCCGGCGAGATCGTCCCGGTGGTCAACGAGGAGTTCAAGCTCGAGGGCTACAACACGCGCGGCATCAAGCTGCCCCGCAAGGTGGAGTCGGCCGCCGTCGATACGCACATCCGCCCCTCGCCGATGGAGATCCTCGCCAAGCTGCGCCCGTCCTTCGGCGGTGTGCAGACCGCGGGCAACAGTTCGGCGATCGTCGATGGCGCCGCCGCGGCGCTGGTGGCGTCCAGCGCCTACGTGAAGTCCAACAAGCTCAAGCCGCTGGCGCGCATCGTCGCCGCCAGTGTTGCCGGATGCCCGCCGGAGAACATGGGCTATGGCCCGGTGTCGGCCTCGCGGCCGCTGCTGGAGAAGGTGGGGCTCAAGGTGGATGCGATCGACCGCTGGGAGATCAATGAAGCCTTCGGCGCGCAGTGCCTGGCCTGCGAGCGCGAACTGGGCATCGATCACGCGAAGCTCAACGTCAATGGTGGCGCGATCGCGATCGGCCATCCGCTGGGCGCCACGGGTGTGCGCCTGGCGTTGACCGTTGCGCGTGAACTGAAGCGTTCGGGTACGCGCTACGGTATCGCCAGCGCCTGCATTGGCGGCGGTCAGGGCATCGCGATGCTGGTGGAGAACGCCTGAGCGATCGGCTGCGGTGACGGGCGGCGCGAGCCGCCCTACAGTCCCAACGTGTACAGCAGCGCGTCGTTGTACATGAGCAGGCGTCCAAAGATGATCACGCTGACCCACGACACGAGGGACACCAGCGCCACGACCTTGGCCACGCGCGGCGCATCCGCTCCGGCCGGCAGCGCATAGACGCGCCGCTCCAGGCCGGAGAACTGGAAGATCATCAGGTTGGCGAAGGCGATGACCAGCGCCAGGATCTTCAGCTGGAACGACAGGTTTTCCACGTAGAAGCCGGCGCCCGTCGCATTGCCCGTGACGAACACCATGCCGCCGACCAGGTTCGCGACAAACGCGACGATGGCCACGGGCACGAATGCCTTGAATGCCCCGATGGGCACGCTGCGGAACAGGCCGAGAATGCGCAGGTCCAGCGCGCCGATCAGGCCGACGATCAACGACATGCCCGCGTAGTGGATGATCTCGAACACGGGCCACAACCAGCCGTGGTCATTCACCAATACCTGCATCCAGGGCCAGGTCAGGGCCTGCGAAAGACTTTCCATCCGTCAACTCCCATGAATCTGCGGTTACGCGTGGCCACCGAACCAGCTGGCGATGATCTCCGGGTAGCCGGTGAGCCTGCCGAATACCAATGCGAGGCTCCATGTCGTCAACGACCACCACGCGAGCCGCCGCGCCCCGGCCGGCACCGTGCCGCCGGCCAGTGCCGCCGTGTCATCCAGGAAGCGGGCCTTCAGCCGCAACGCGATGATCGCCCCAGCGGCAACCAGCGCCATCTTGAACCAGAACGCCGCCATGACCCCCATGGTCGTGGCCGACGCAATGAACAGCAGCGCGCCCGAGATCACATTGATGGCCAGACCCACGCGCATGAGGCCATAGAAGCTGCCCAGGGAGGCCAGCGGGATGCCGGCCGCGACACCGAGCAGACGCAGCGCCACCAGCGCGTTGACGCCCAGGACGATGGCGATGCCGATCGCATGCATGCTGAGCACCAGCGTGTAACCGAAGACCGAAGGCGACTCGCGCACCCACGTCCCGATGGACAGACCTTCGATCAGTTCCAGCATGTACTCCTCCGCAATCGGGCGCAGCACCTGACAACCCGCGCTCGCCGCACCAAGTGTCGCCGCATTCAGGGGTTGCGCGCCAGTCACCAGGGCGCGCAAGCCAGTGAGGCGCATTCTCAGTCGCACCCGGCATCACGTGCTGAACTTTGCACCGCCGGCGCTGCCCATGAAGACAGGTAATGCGGATTCGTGTCACGCGTGGAGGATCATGAAAATGCGCCGACAGTTCATCACTGCAGCAGTACTTGGCCTTGCAACAGCGGGGTTTGCGGCTCCGGCTCTCCCTGCCGAAGGGCAGGAGGCCGTCGAAGAGCGCAACAAGCAGATCGCGATCGCCTTCTACAACGCCGCGCTCAACGAGAAGAACTGGGAAAAGACGCGGGCCATGATCGGCAACCGTTACGTACAGCACAACCTGGGCGCCATCGACGGGCCTGAAGGACTCAAGGCCCATATCGAGTACCTGAAGCGGGAGTTCCCCAACAACCGCGGCGAGATCAAGCACGCGCTGGCCGATGGCGACCTGGTGGCGCTTCACGTCCACAACCGGCGCAGCCCCGAGATGCGGGGCAATGCCGTCGTGGACCTGTTCCGGATCGAGAACGGCAAGGTCGTGGAGCACTGGGATGTGGTTCAGGCCATTCCCGAGCCGGAGAAGGCCAAGAACAACAACACCATGTTCTGACCCCCGGGCACCCGAGGGAGCCGCGCCTCAGGGCGTTGCGTAGTTCTCGGCGATGGACGGGTCGCAGTCGTAGGCGGTCACGTGATCGCCTTCGACCTTGGTCCACGAGATGTAGCGCACGCCCCGGTTGTCCAGTATTTCGGGGTCCTCGAATTCCTGCGAGGCGATGAGCCGTTTGCCGCCATTGGCCAGGCGGAAGCGTTCGACAACCTTGATGTTGTCGGTGTGCTCCAGACCATTGTTGGTGATCGTGGCAGCCTTGAGGTGTGTCGTGACCACCACCAGCTGGTCACCCTCCCAGTGGGCAATCGAATTTCCCGTCTTGGTGTGCGGGCCATCCGGTGGCAGCGCGAAGCGGCGGTCGAAGAAGAAAGCCCGCGCCATGTCGAAGTACTCCAGGCGCATGACGATGATGTCGCTGCCCTGGAAGATCTCGATGGGGAACGGCCCCTGCAGCGCGTAGACGATCGAGGGGATGCGGCAGGCGTTGGCGACTGTCATCTCATCGCGCGGATTCCATCTCTTTGCCGCCTCCAGAGTCGCCGGCTTGAGCTTCAGGCCGCCAAACTCCAGCAGCCCGAATTCGGCGGCGCCCGTGTCGCGCAGCACCACGGTGTTGGGTGCCACATGCGGTGCAAGCTCTGGATCCGGGTCGATCTGCTGACGATCCGGCATCCAGAACCCCGAGAAGTCCGGCGGCGCCGCTGCAACCGTCAGAGGCAACGCCATCAGCAGGCCTAGCCAGCGCCGGCTCATTGCCCCATCTCCGTCGCCAGATCCGCTGTCTTGCCGATGGGCTTGCCATCGGGACCCTTCAGTTCCCGGATGCGCAGGTAGCGGGAGCCATCCCGTGCCGGCCAGCCCTCGACGGTGATCATGTCGCCTGGACGGATGCTGTCCCGCGTCCAGCCGCGCCGCAGCATCATCGACGGCGAGTTGGTCTCGGCCTTCCAGATGACCCTGGAACCGTCCGGATTCGACACCTCCACGGCAACGATGCCGTGTGGATTGCGGAACTGGAACTCCGTGACCTTGCCCTGGACAGTCACGGACTTCTCGTGATCGAAGAAGACCGCGAACGAGTGGTGGGCCTGGGCAACCAGCGCCGACAAGGCCAGCGCGACTGCGATCAACCCCCGGCCGACGGTGCCGGCCCTGCCGATTCGTGTGTTCGTCATGGAATTCACCTCTGTGTGCGAAGTTCTGGCCCTGAAGATTTGACCACTGTGCCTTGAACTTCGTTCCGACCGCGTGATTGGAAGCATTCGCATCAACGTGGCGGCAATCACGAAGCGGGATCGGCCCGCGGCTCAGGCCAAAGCGCCGCGCTACGGCTACTTCTTGACGATCACCGCATCCAGCGCCAGCGCGCCGGTGGCCGAGGCGCGCAGCGGATTGATGTCCAGCTCCTTCACCTGATCGTTCTGGCTCATCAGCGCGGACACGGCCAGCAGCGCATCCTCGACGGCGCGCTTGTCCACCGCCGGGCTGCCGCGGAAACCATCGAACAGCGCGCTGGCATCGAGCTCGCGCATCATCTCCGCGGCATCGGCCCGCTGCAGCGGCGCCAGCCGCATGCTCACGTCCTTGAGCAGCTCCGCCATGATGCCGCCCATGCCCACCAGCACGGTGGGACCGAACACCGGGTCGCGCACGCCGCCGACGATCAGGTCGACGCCGGAAGCGGCCATCTCCTCGATCAGGTAGTTGTTCTTGCCTGCGGCCTTGATCGCGTCGATCTTCTTCAGCGCCGCAACCAGCTCCTCCTCGGTCCTGATGTTCAGGTGCACGCCGCCGACTTCCGTCTTGTGCAGGATCTCGGCATTGAGCACCTTGGCGATCACGGGCTTGTTGAGCCGGGCGAAGGCCTGGCGCGCTTCGGCGTGGGTCGTGCAGATCACCGACTGCGGCGAGGCGATGTGGATCTGCCTGAGGTATTGCTTGCACGCGGCTTCATCCAGCGCGACGGCGGGCAGCGCGGGCACCTTGACTGCCTTGCTGTCCGCGGCGGCGTACTGCGACTTGCGGTACTGGAGCCTTGCGTCCTCGCACAGGATCTGCATCGCGCGCGCCGATCGCTCGGGCGACTTGAACGGCGTCACGCCCAGTGCCGCGATCTGTGCGCACACACCCTGCATGTCGGAGGTTTCCCCGGCAGTACCGAAGATGAAGGGCTTCGTCAGCTTGAAATCCAGGTCCGCGAACAGCTTGACCGGATCCAGCGCGGTGGGTTCGTACAGGCTGTAGATCAGGATCGCATCCAGGCTGGCATCGGCGTTGAGCACCTTGAGGATGTTGCTGAACTCCTCCTGGCTGCGACGGCCGGTGTCCACCGGATTGTTGATGAAATGCATGGCGGGCATGTACTTGCTGATCTCGGCCTTGGTGGCCTCGCTCAGCGGCGGAATGTTCACGCCCCCGACCTTGAGCAGATCGAGCATCAACAGGCCCGCGCCGGCCTGTCCGACCAGCATGCCGACGGCCGGGTTGGCGGAAGGCGGGAGGCGCGTCAGGGATAGCGCGCAGGCGGCATCCACCAGCTCGTTGGAGCTGTTCACCACCACCGCGCCGGCCTGGCGCAGGGCGGCGGCCTTCAATTCATAGGAGCCGACCAGATTGCCGGTGTGCGACTTGGCGAATTCGCCGACGTCCGCGCGGCCGATGGTCAGCGCGACGACGGGCTTGATCTTGGTGGCGCGGTTGACCGCCTCGTACAGCTTGCGGCCGTCGCGCAGGCCTTCCATGTACAGCGCGATGACCTTGGTGTTGGGATCGGCGGCGAGGAATTCGACCATGTCGGCGCCATCGATGTTGAAGGAGTTGCCCAGGCCCGCGGTGAGGCTCACGCCAAAGCCCTCGTTCTCGATCATGCAGGCGAGGATCAGGCTGATGCCGCCGCTCTGCGAGATGACGCCGATCGACCCGGCCGGAATCCGGTTGAAGGAGACGGAAAAGCTGGCCACCAGCTTGTTGACCGGGTCGGCAAAGCCGCCGGTGTTGGGGCCGAGCACGCGGATGCCGGTCTCGTTGCAGATGGCTTCCATCTCATCCTGGATGGCCTGGCCTTCTTCGCCGGTCTCGCCGAAACCACCGCCCAGCACCACGGCCGCCGGGGCGCCGATCTTCGCCGCTTCGCGCAGCACCGCCGGACAGGAGGGCGCCGGTACCGCCAGGATCACCATGTCCACCGGCTTGCCGATGGCGGAGAGCGAGGCATAGGCCTTGTGCCCCAGAATCTCGCTGGCCTTTGGATTGACCGGATAGACCGGGCCCTTGAACGTCTCGAGCAGTTTCACCGCCATGTAGCCGGCCTTTTCCGGCGCGGCTGAAGCGCCAACTACGGCAATGGACTTGGGGCGGAACAGGCGCTGCAGCGAATCGTGGGCCATGGGGGAACAACCTTGATTTTGGTAGGGAAATACGGGGGCGCAAAGGATATCAGGGCGACGTCGGCCAGTTTGCTGGTCTTGATGGATGCGCACATCGCATCTATTACCGCACGCGATTCACTGAACCTCTCCACAGGTTCACTATGCGAACATGTAGCTGAAGCGCAAGAAGTTTTTTCGCACGAACTGTCCTTGGGATCGCGCCAGAGCGTTGTCTGCAGGATTGCGAGTCGGCGGGCTTCCACCGCGAGCTGAAGCCGCTTATCTTGAAGCACAACGCCATCCGGGCGTTTGGGCTGGCCAGGGCGGCCTGATCCTTGCACAGATTCGGGGGACTGCAGATGAACCGTCGATTGCTGGTTTCCATTGCACTGGGCGCGTTGGCATTCGGCAGTGTCGCGGTGGCCCAGACCAAGGCCGCCAAGCCGCTGAACATCGTGGTCTATGGCGGCAGCGGCAATGTCGGCAGTCGCATCGTCAACGAGGCTGCGGCGCGTGGCCACAACGTGACCGTGGTCGATAAATACCCCAAGCCCGACATCGCGCCCAAGGGCGTGAAGGTGGTGGCGGGCGATGTGTTCGACAAGGCGGATGTGCTGAAGAACATCGCCGGTGCAGACGCGCTGATTTCCTCCATCGTGGTGCGGCCGGCGCCGACGGTGGATTTCGCGCTGAGCGTCGTGAAGGCCGAAGTCGAAGCGCTGCGCGCCCAGACGGGACCGAAGAAGACGCGCCTGTTGATCGTGGGCGGTGGCAGCAGCCTCTACGGTCCGGATGGCAAGCGCATCATCGAAAGATTCGGTGGCATGAAGAACGGTGAGGTCTCCTCATCGGTCGATTCCGTCGACTGGCTCAAGGCCGAAGTGAAGGATGTGCAGTGGTCGTTCATGAGCCCCAACGGCAGCTTCAGCCCGGGGCAGCGCACCGGCAAGTACCGCTTCGGCACCGACAAGGTCATCGTGGATGCCAATGGCAGGAGCGCGATTTCCTACGAGGACTATGCGGCCGCGATGATCGACGAAGTCGAAAAGCCGCAATACATCAACAAGCATTTCACTGCTGGATATTGAAACGGGAGGGATGATCATGAAGACGAGACAGATCTGCTCGCTGGCCGCCGCCGCACTGCTGGCCGTCGCCTGGTTGCCGGCTGCGCAGGCGCAGTCGCTGGCCGACCCGGTCGTGGGTGTGGCCGATCCTGATGCGCTGTTCCACAGCAAGGATCCGAAACTGGACCGCAACATGCAGTCGGCCTATCACATCGTGAAGGAGCTGCTGGAGTGCAACCAGTGGTCCGATGCGGGCAAGTGGCTCACCGACAAATACATCCAGCACAACCCGATGGCCAAGTCGGGCCTTGCCGGCGTGATCGATTTCTTCGTCAACGTGCGCAAGGCCAAGCCGGTCACCCCTTGCCCGGCAAAGCTGCAGAAGACCAAGGTCGTGGCGGTGCTGGCCACTGGTGACTACGTGACCGTCGTGTTCCCGCGCGAGTACGACGTGCCGGGCAAGCCGGGCCAGAAGTACACCAGCACCTGGTTCGACATGTGGCGCTTCGTGGACGGCAAGGCTGACGAGCATTGGGATCCCGCCACGCTTCCGGCGGCACCGGCACCCGCCGCCAAGTAGTGCAGCGCCCGCTGGTCTGCCTGCTGGCCTGCCTCGCGCTTGGCAGCGCGTGGGGGCAACAGGCAGAGCCTGACGGCACCACGGCCCTGCATGAGGCCGTGTATGCCGGCGATGTGGCTGAAGTGCGCCGGCTGATCAAGGCCGGCGCCAACCCTGGCGCCGTCAATCTGTTTGGCGCCACCCCGATGATGCTGGCCGCTGTGCGCGGCGATGCTGTCTTGCTGCAAGTGCTGCTCGACGCGGGCGCCGACGTGGATTCTCCGAACGAAGAAGGCCAGACCGCGCTGATGGCGGTGGCGCGCACCGGCAATGTCGAGGCGGCAAGGCTGCTGCTCAAGGCCGGCGCCGATGTGCACGCGCGGGAGCAGTGGGGCGGACAAACCGCGCTGATGTGGGCCGCGGCCCAGAGCCAGCCGGCCATGATCCGCCTGCTGCTGAAGAACGGCGCGAAGGTGAACGAGCGTTCGACCGTGCGCGACTGGCAGCGCCGTGTGACGGCAGAGGGGCGCCCCAAGGACATGTATCGCGGCGGCCTGACGCCGCTGCTGTTTGCAGCGCGCGAGGGCTGCATCGATTGCCTGAAGGTGCTGCTGGAAGAGGGCGCCGACATCGACCTGCCGGATCCGGACGGCGCCACGGCGCTGATCATGGCGCTGCTCAACTATCACTGGGACGCCGGCAGGTTCCTGATCGAGGCTGGCGCGGACGTGAACCTGTGGGACATCTACGGGCAGACGCCGCTGTATGTGGCCGTGGACATGAACACGCTGCCGGTGGGCCGGCGCATCGAGCTGCCATCGATGGATTTCGCCAGCGGCGAGGACATCGTGCGGCTGCTGCTCGAGCGTGGCGCGAACCCGAATGCACAGCTCAAGCTGCGTCCGCGCTACCGCAATATTCCGAACGACCGTTACCGCGATCCGATGATCGTCTGGGGCACCACGCCGCTGCTGCGTGCCGCCAAGGCCGGCGACCTGCCGCTGGTCAAGCTGTTGCTGGATCACGGCGCGCTGGCAAACCTGGCCAACTCACAGGGCGTGACGCCGCTGATGGCGGCAGCGGGCCTGGGGATGAACAACGATCCCACCCGCGGGCGATACCGCTCCGAGGACGATGCGCTGGCGTGCTACGCGCTGCTGCGCGCGGCAGGCGCCAACGTCGATGCGCGCACCCTGCTGTCCATTGCGGATGCGGACCTGAAGATCATCACGGCCGCGAACCGCACGGCATTGCATGCCGCCGCCGCGATGGGCTGGAACCGGCTGGTGCGCCGGCTCGTCGAGGATGGCGCAACGGTGGACGTGATCGATTCCAACGGGCTCTCACCCATCGACTATGCACTCGGCCGCTTCCCCAAGGAGTTCAACGCGCTGGTGCCCGAGCAGCACACGGATACCGTGGCCCTGCTGCAGTCATTCGGCGCGAAGGCCGAGAACCCCACGGCAACCTTCCCGCCGGGCACCACACCCAAGATCCAGGCGATCGTCCCCTGAAACCCGCCGGCGGGTTGCCGGGGCTGTTACGGGTGGGTTTTTCGCGTAAAGTCCGCGGACCATAAGAACAGACGGGGCGGGGCAAACCAGCATGAGCGACAACAAGAAGATCGTAGACGTCGGCGCGGTCATCGATTCGGCCAACTTCCTCTGGGTGCCATTCAGCATCGCCGTGATGATGATCATCATCATGCTCACGGACGGATTTGATCTGGGCACGATGGGCCGCGTGGCCACCCCGCTGGCTGGTGAATTCGGCGATGGGGCTCTGAATCCGATCAATACCGCCGCGCTTGTCGGCATGGCGATCGGCTCGGTGTTCATGGGTTGGCTGGGCGACCGCATCGGCCGCAAGCGTTCCTATATCGCCTGTGTGGCGTTGCTGTTCCTCGGTTCGATTCTCTGCTACTACGCGCAGAGCCTGACGCAGTTGTGGGTGTTCCGCGGTATCACCGGCCTGGGCCTCGGAGGCGTTACGCCGCTGGCCACCACGCTGATGTCCGAGTGGGCACCCAAGAAGGTGCGCAGCGTCGCGGTCACGGCGGTTGTTGTCGCGGTGCCGCTGGGTGCGGCGCTGGCGGGGCCAGTCGAGCGTCTGATTGTTCCCGAATACGGATGGCGTTCGATGTTTCTGGTCGGCGCGATTGTTCCGCTGGTGCTGTTTGCCATCTTTGCATTTCTCCTGCCGGAATCGCCGAAGTACATGGTGAAGCACCCCTCCCAGCACGGCCGCCTGGCAAAGGCGTTGAATCGCCTGCTTGGTGAGCAGCGCTTCGATGGCACGGAACAGTTCGTGGTTCAGGAGGGCGATGGGCACTCCAGCAACTGGCTTGCGACGATCTGGAACAAGCAGTACGCAAGGTCGACGCTGTTCATCTGGATCGCCTTTGCCGTGAACAGCTTTGTGCTCTATGTATTCACCAACTACCTGCAGCGCATTCTGGGCAAGGCGCAACTGCCTGGTGACCTGGCGTCCAATGCAGCCGACATGTTTTTCTACGGCGCATTCTTCGGGTCCATTGGTGGTGCCGTGCTGATCGGCTTCTTTGGATCCCGCCTGGTGGGCAGCGGGCTGGCGCTGTTGGGCGTCGTGTCGGCAGCCGCGCTGGGCATCGTCCTCGCGCCGGACCTGGCCCCGGTGACTCTGCTGGTCCTGTGCCTGCTGGCTGGCATGGCGGCCAATGGCATGCAGGCATTCATGTACGCCGTTTCCGCGAACGCCTATCCGACCGAAGTGCGTGGTGCAGCTGTCGGAGTGGGCCAGACCGTGTCGCGCATTGGTGCAGTGCTCAGTCCGACCGCCTATGCCTTCTACTTTGTGGAAGGCACGGAGCCGCCAGTCGGCCCCTATCTGTGGTTTGTCGCGGCCTGCGCGGTTATCACGACGATCAGCTTCTTCCTCATTCCGAAACATATCCCGCGCAACAAGGCCTGACGCGCGTTACAAGCCCTTAAGGTTTGTACTGTTAACCCGACAGCGGCACTACTGTGCCGCTGTCTCCTCATGGAGACTCCCCCGGCGGTCAACGGTTGGGGCACAGTTGCGTTCATAAGCCTGGACAGACAACTTTCTGTGGGGAGTCGCCATGAGCCTTACCAATTCGCACCGCCGTGAAAGCGGCAAGCTATCCATGAAACTCCGGCAGCTGCGCATGGCATTGCTGGGCCTCGCGGCTGCGGCGATTGCCGCCTGCGGAGGTGGCATGACCGCCGGTGGCCCGCAGGCCACTGCGTGCAGCGATTGCGGCACGGCGCTGCTGACGATGACGGATGCGGAAGGCGACTTCCTGCGCTACTCCGTCGATGTCACTTCACTGATGCTCAGGAAGGCCAATGGCACGCTGGTACAGACCCTGCCTGCCACTTCGCGCATCGACTTTGCGCAGCTGGTGAATCTCTCCGAAGTGCTCAGCGCCGCGCAGGTTCCGGCCGGCGAGTACGTCGCGGCAACGCTGGGCGTGGATTTCACCAACGCCGATATCGTGGTGGATGATGGCACCGACACCGGTGCGCAGGTTTCGCCCGTGGATGCCGACGGCCATGCACTGGGCTACGTCGAGCTCACCGTGCAGCTCGACAACCGCAATCACTTGAGGATCACGCGCAAGCGCGCCTCGCACCTGGCGTTCGACCTGGACCTGGCGGCCTCCAACGTGGTGGACCTGCCTGCGCATACGGTCAAGGTCAGCCCCTTCATCGTGGCGACGGCGGTGCCGGTGCCGAGCCGGCAGGTGCGCGCCCGTGGCCGCCTGGACAGCGTCGACGTGGGCGGCAGCAGCTACACCATCCAGGTGCGCCCATTCCACGAGGAAGGCGAGTCCACCGGGCAGCTGGTGATCCACACCACCTCGTTCACCCGCTTCGAAATCAATGGCAGGGTGTTCACGGGCACGGACGGCCTGAATCAGCTGGCCTCGCTGACGGATCATCCCGTGACCATCGCCTTCGGCACGATTGATGCGGGCAATGGCAACTTCACTGCGCAGCGCGTGCTGGCCGGGACCAGCGCCCAGGATCTGCGCCGTGACTATCTCTCGGGCAATGTGCTGTCCCGGTCGGGCAATACGCTGACGGTGGTGGGTACCTCGTTCGAACGCCGTGATCGCAATGGCAATGGCGCAGATGGCGACCACGACCGCTTCGAGCGCGGACCCGTCACGGTCACGGTCGGGCCGAATACGCTGGTGACGCGTGATGGCCAGGCCAACGGCACCATGGGCATTGGCGACATTTCGGTCGGCCAGCGCATCGAGGTGTTCGGCGACCTGACCCGCGACGGTGAAGGCCACGCCAGCATCGATGCCACTGCGGGTCGGGTGCGGCTCAACTACACGCATCTGTTCGGTCGCGTGGACGCCAATCTGGGCGGCGCGCTGGTACTGAAACTCGCGAGCATCGATGGTCGCGATCCCTCGCGATTCGACTTCACGGGTACGGGCATGACGCCGGACATGGACGCGGATCCCGCCCACTACGAGGTGGACACGGGCGTGCTGAACGTGTCCTCGCTGGCGCTCAACCAGTACACGCAGCTGTTTGGTTTCGTGACGCCCTTCGCCATGGCGCCGCCGGATTTCCAGGCGGATACGTTCGTGGACTTCTCCAATACCCGGGCGCAGCTGCTCATCGGCTGGGGACTGGACGGCGAGACCGCACCCTTTCTGCCCGTGGCCAATCCGCTGGCCGGGTACACGCTGGATCTGACCAGGGACCTGCGAGGTGCCATCAAGCTGGGTGGGCCGGTCATCAATGTCGCGACGCTGGCGGGCTTGAGGGTGGCACCGGCCACCAGCGGCTACATGGCCTTTGCCATTGGCCACCAGCGCAGCCACAAGGTGGAGAATTTCAGCAGCTTTGCCGATTTCTCCGCGGCGCTGAATGCCGGGCTTGATGGCACGACACCGCTGCTGAGTCTGGTTGCCGGTGGCACCTACGACGCGCCGGGCGGCGTCTTTACCACTGGACGCATGCTGGTGGTGCTGGGCGACTGAGATTCAATCGCACTCTGGCCAGGGGTTTCCAACTACCCCTGGCCATTCGGCGCCCCGACTGCAATGGCCTGCACAATTCCTCGAAATGAGAATTCTTTGAGGATCAGTGGCGCGTCGTCTTGAAACGAGCCTGTGGGCATACGACCATGCGCCACAGTGAAATCTGCTGAAGCGACAAGGCGCCGCGCCGTCTGGCTCAGGCGCATGCATGAATGGCACTGGATCAGTTCAGCCGTTGCGCTGCTGGGCTTGCTGTTCTTCGCGGTGACCGGCATCACGCTGAATCACGCCGACAGTTTCGAATCCTCCAACCAGCAATACTCGACCGTCACCCACGACATGCCGCCTGAACTCGTGGCCACACTGGCGCAGGCCATCCGCGAGTACGGCGAGGGCGAGGGCGAACCGGTGCCACCGCTGCGCGACTGGATCGATGCGACCTTCGGCGTCGACACGGCCGGCAAGCTGGGTAACTGGAAGACCGACCAGATCGATTTCTCGCTGGAGCGGCCGGGCGGTGATGCCTGGCTGAAGCTGGACCTGGTGCGCGGCATGGCCGAATACCATGTGACCGACGCCGGCTGGATGGCTTACTTCAATGATCTGCACAAGGGCCGTCATACGGGCACGGCCTGGGCTTGGTTCATCGACGTGATTGCCGCGGCCTGTGTCATCTTTGCGGTCACGGGGTTCGTGATCCTGAAAATGCATGCGGTGAATCGGGCGCTGACCTGGCCGCTGGTCGGATTGGGAATTCTGGTGCCGCTCATCATCGCGGCGTTGTTCATCCACTGAGGAGTGTGCAAGGTGAAAGCAGGGCAAACATGGATGGTGGCAGCGGCGGTCATGGCCGCCACGTCGGTTCCGGCAGCAGAACTTTCCCTGAAGGTCACCCTGCCCGAGATTGCACAGGTGGGTCCGCGGCCACCCAATCGGCCCTATGTGGCGATCTGGCTGCGCAAGGAGGACAACACCTTCGCCACGGACCTCGCCGTCTGGTACCAGGTCGTGGCGCCGGCCCGGCGCGGCGGCCCCGCTATGCCTGGCGGCTTCGGGCCACCGGGCGCGGGCCCCGGCCCGGCAGCCGGTCCCGGTCCTGCAGCAGGTCCCGGCCCCGGGGGTGCGGTGCCGGGCGGCATGGGGCCTGGTGGTGGCATGGGGCCCGGCGGCGCCATGCGCGGCCCTCCGCAAAATCCGCGTACCCCCGGCGGCGCGCGCTGGCTCAACGAGGTGCGCGAGTGGTGGGCCGACAGCGGCAACCAGCTGCAGTTTCCGGTCGATGGCCTGACCAGCGCGAGCCGCGCAGCCGGTACCTACGAGCTCACGTTCTCCTCCGGCGATCCGAAGCTGGCCAGCCTGCCGCCCGGCAACTACAAGCTGATGGTGGAAGCCGCGCGCGAGCACGGCGGCAAGGAAAGCGTTTCCATCCCGTTCACGTGGCCGGGCAAGGCGCCGCAGACCGGTGCCACTTCGGGCAAGACGGAACTGGGGCAGGTCGAGCTCGTCGTCAAGCCCTGACCTGGCGCGATGAATGTCCGCGTACTGGTGCCACGGCGCATCACCGGTGCGGCACCTGCGGCCGCAGCAATCGGCCATCTGCATGGCCGCAGCATGGGCTGTGCATGGTCGGTCGCCTGTGCGTTGCCTGATGGTGCCAACGCGGCGCTGCTGACAGCGGGCATTGAAACCGTTCTGCGGCGC
>CAYWDZ010000057.1:0-16025 GCA_964456255.1 uncultured Steroidobacteraceae bacterium
CTGGTTGAAGCAGACTCTACCTCCGGGCGGTACTAAACGCGGGTGTCAGGTCGATCCCCCTTGGGCCGCACACAACGTATCCGGCTCAACTCGGATAGTCTAGCAACTTGCCAGGGGGCCGCTGGGTGGCGTTCCGGCTGCCTTGGGGCGCGAATTGCGCCTGCAACATCACAAGTCCTTGGTGCCACTTTCGGTGATGTTCAATGGTTTCATGGGATTCTCCTTGAAGGCCGATTTGCATGCTCGGGCGAATTCCCCTCCACAGTGCAATGGAGCCCTCAAGGCCAAGCGCCGCACAGCTCAGTCCATCAAAGGAAGCCGCGCAGCGTGTGAGCAACGATGCGCCTTCACGGCGAAAACGACGTGGTACGGTCAAATGAAACAGGCAGGCCCGAATTCTGTTGGGATTGAAAGCGCCGACAGGCGCGGCCCTCCCGCGAATGGGATCAGCACCCGCATGCGCAGAGACTCCGAAGGAGGCTCGAGGCGAACCCCTGGTGCCCGATCGGGCGACAGCCGGATTTACCAAGGTCTATTGGAACTCAAAACGGATTGTCGAAGCCTCGTAGAATCGCGCTACGACTTAGAGCACTCATCAGAAGAAGAAGGCGACCATGGCTACATCCGCCCGCCGCGAGTATCGGGAAAAGGTCTATGCCCCGCTCGGGACTTATCTGGCTGGTCTCCCGGCATCACAGGCGGAAGTGACCCTGACCTTTGCCGAGATCGAGCGAATCATCGGGCGCAGACTTCCCGATTCCGCGCGCAATCACCGGGAGTGGTGGGCCAACCAGGAGCACGGCTCCCGCGCCTATCACTGGCAGGATGCCGGGTTCAAGACCGGACCCGTGAACATGACCGGCGAGACCGTGCGCTTCTCGCGCGACGCAGCAGCGTCCCGCCGCCCTCCCCGCGCCTTGAGCCTCCAGCAGGTCGTCACCGAACTCAACCAGGCTGCCCATACGCACGACATCGGCGGCTTGCAGGACTGGCGTAAGAAGCGGCTCGGGCTGACACGCTCCGCCACCACTGATCTCTTCTACGGAACTTTGAAGGAGAAAGACCGCAGCTACACCTTCCATGTCGGCGGCCTGAGCGAACTGCAAATCAATGTCGGCTTCGAGACGACAGATGACGAGCACTACTTCCGGCATGGCGTCGCCTTTTCTCTCCAGCCGACACGCGAGATGCCGGATATCGAGCCTTTGAGACCCAAGATGGAGCGCTTCAACGAATACCTCTGCATCTACCCGGATGCCTTTGAAGGATTTTCGATGTGGCACTGGCATGGTGGGCGAAGCTCGGTCCATGCCGTCTCTCCCATTCCGGACGAGCTCGTCAAGCGCGACACCTTCATCTTCATCGGCGTGCAGCAGCCCGCCGACGCCATACGCATTGACTGGATTCTGAACGACTTTGATCGCCTGCTGCCGCTCTACGAATATGTCGAAGGCGATGCCACCTTTCCCGCGCGCGTGCGCGAACGCGCGCGCAAGGGATTTCAGTGGACACCCGGCAACAAGGCGAAGGCGGCGCACACGCGCTACGAGCGGACAGCGAGCACGGTGGACAAGGCGCTTCGCCACAACATCCTGCAGGCCGCTCTCTACGATCACCTGTTCGAGATTCACGGCAAGGACAACACCAGCGGCGAGCAGGACAGCGGCAACCGCACGCCGGTAGATGTCGCGATCCGCGATGGCAATAGCTACACCTACTACGAAATCAAGACCGGCCTGTCCGCGCAGAGCTGCATCCGCGAGGCGCTCGGACAGTTGCTGGAATATTCCTACTGGCCCGGAGCACAGAAAGCCGACCGCCTGGTCATCGTCGGTGAAGCCCCCTATGACAAGAAGGCTGCTGCGTATATCAAGACTCTGCGAAAGGATTTCTCACTGCCGGTTGAGTACCAGCAGTTCGATCTCAACCGGAGCCGTTTGGTCTAGAAAAACCAGCACCATTCTTCGCCTGAATCGGCTGAATGCGGCGTTTTCACGATACTGGATATAAACACAGTCCTGGGCTACACTCTCCACGTTAGTCCCTTTTGTAGTTCTCCAGTTCGAAGCCTCTAGGAGTTGAATCATGGCGAAAGACGCACCAGGGATGCGGGGATACCGATCCCGGAATGAAGACGGGCAGTTGCGCGACAAGCGCGATGACACGCACATGGGCACGATTGAGAAACAATACAATCGTGACTTCGGCGTGCGCAGCGATAAGGAGTTGGGAAACTTTCTCAAAGAGAACAACATCGCTTCGCTCAATGACCTGATCCAGAGCGATCTGGGCAAGAAGTAGACTTCCGGCTCCCTCACTATTGGTGAGGGAGCATTTTATTCCCACGGCACGCGCGAGTTTCTGAACTAGCGGCCCATCAGACTTTCGACATGCTGATCGAGCGCAGCAGCAGCGCGCTCGACAGCCTCGCGAAACTCTTCAGTCTGAGACATGAATTCCGTATACCGCCGCAGCGCCTTGTGGTGGTCCTTCTCGTCCTTAAGAGAGGACAGGCGGATCTTCCATGACGGGATAGGGTCCGTGCGAATGGTCCAGGGATAGTTCTTGCTGAGCCAGTTCACGTAGCCGCCGACCGTCCCGACCGTGCAACCGTTCTTGGCCGCGAACTCCTTCCCCTTGTCTGTAAATGCAATCGCCCAGGCCTGACAATCCACGACAAACTCCTGGCGCGTCGTCTTCTCCGGCGAACCGCCCACGACGTAGTCAATCAGTTCATCCGTCGTATCAATCACCTGCTCCATGTGATCGTGCAGGCCTTCCACAAGTCGCAACGGCATTGCTTCCGAGACTTCCTTGAGCCGCTTCCAGGCGGCGGGAAAGTCCTTCATCGGACTCTTCATCGGGTCCTTGCCAACATACTTGATGGCGCGGTGGGGAACCTTATGCCTGCTACCCCATGAATAGCCGCGCGGCTCGAAGCGGATCAGAACATCGCAGGCCACGCGAAAATAAAACAGCGCCAGCGCGGGCAGAATTTCCTCGTGCAGTATCCCCCGGTGATAGAGCTGACTTCGGAAGTCGTGCAGCGTTGATATGCTCTGCGCGACCTGTTCGTCAAGAAGGCCGCCGACGCGCGCAAGCTTCACCTTCGCATCGAAGTTCCGCCCGAGCGCCGCAGTCACCATCTTCGGATCGTTCTTCGGATTGTCCCGCGCATACCGATCCTCGCCGCTTTTTTGCTCCGCATAGCGGTGCAGAACCAGCTCCACGGCGTTGTCTACCAGCACAAGGGAGAGCCGCTTGTAGTTGATGTCCTGAAGGACGACGTGATCCAGCGCAAAGTCGAGCTGATCAATGATGGTGACCAGAAACTTAGCCATCGGCGGCAACCTCGATTTGTTCTGCGCCCTGCCCTGCTTGCGCATGAACCCAAAGCTCTATTCCAGCAAGTTGCTCCGGCGGCGCGCCACAACTCAAAACGCGCCGTGCGGCCTCACCAGGCTCTGCGCCATAGACCAGCAGGATCGCGCGCGGATAGCCGCGCTCCCTGAATCGCTGGAGCGTCCTCAGGTCCTTTCGAAGTCCGGCGTTCCCAAGCGCGCGGGATTTCACCTCTATCGCCGCGAAGTTCCTGGCGTGACCCGGTACATGGACAAGAAGGTCCGGCTTCGGCGCAGCCTCACCGGCAAACAACGGATGACCTCCCTTATCAACCTCGCCATTCAGAAACCACTCGCATCGCTCCGGCCATAGGCTTCGCATCTGGTGATACAGCTCGTAGCAATACACGCGCTCCCGATGCCTTGCCGGAGCCCCGCCTATCGGAAGAAGGAAATACTCCGGCGGTATCGCCGCCGTCGCGCCGCGCATGATGTCGTCAAACATTTCCATATGAATGCGCCCTTCCCGCGACCCATCCGTTCAAGATTGTCTATGCTACCGCGCCGGGTCAAGCTACGGTACGCAGGGAGCATCATGATCGGATCATGCAGATGCGC
The DNA here is from genome assembly GCA_964456255.1 of uncultured Steroidobacteraceae bacterium. Classification (GTDB taxonomy): domain Bacteria; phylum Pseudomonadota; class Gammaproteobacteria; order Steroidobacterales; family Steroidobacteraceae; genus ZC4RG30. The sequence continues at coordinate 3,960 of CAYWDZ010000057.1, forward strand.
GAGCAGACGAAGATTGAACAGTTGAAGGCGCTCCTGGCGGACGTTGCGCTACTCACCCCAATCACTAAGCCTACTTGACGACACAAAGAAAGAGTCTCCAATGGGAGAAGCGAAACGAAGAAAGGAAGAGCACAGCCGTTGGCTCGCGTCGCTTAATGCGGAAGGCCTCGCAATTGCGAATTCAGCTCTGCTCGCACACAAGCGCATCGTAGACGAACGAGGAATGACCGGCGGATGCTATCAATTGGCGTTCTTTCTGACGCGCTACCTTGCGGAGAAGTATGGCATCACAGTTCGGCCCATCGTTGGCTGGGTCAATGACGGTACGACTCCGTTGATGATCTCTCACGCATGGATCGAGTCCGCTGGCGGCATCACAGATATCTCTCTCACTCTGACGGAACACCCCGAGCATCAGCTCGCCGGCGCGCTTCTTGTTCTCGGACGCGCAGTATATCGAGGTCACGCCGACTACACGTACCACGCAGAGCGCTCCCAAGAAGCGCTGGACGCCCTGCGAGAACTTGAAGCAGAAGTCCCAGAAGTCGTGCAGATGAAGGAGGCGCATCATAGCAAGATGACTTCGATCAGCCGCGATAGCGCGCTCATACGCGAGTATCTCGACAGCGCTCCTCCTGGAAGTAGATACGTGGACTTGGTGAGGTATCTCGCCTAGGCATGCTTGGGAGTATTCGCCGGATTCGAAGCTTCCGGCGAGGTATTTGCATCGCCCCGGGGCTCGTCTGAATCATCGGGTCCTACCCTCTCCCCTCAGGCTCGCCAGAAAATCCTCTACAACAGTATCCATAGCCTGATCACTCAGTCGCTCGCCAGGCCGGGTCGCCGGGATCTCCACCTTCGAGAGGTCTACGGCGAAATCTTCCAGACCCAAGGTCTCGATCCGGCCAAGGTCCTCAATGGTCGCTGCGCGGCTAGTGGGCGCAGATTTGGCATGGCCGCTCGGATTACCTTCTACTGACTTGGTTACCCCATCAGCAGAGGAAGTCTCACGGCAGATTGGCGCAATACTCACCTTCGGCGGCGGCAGCAGCCGCGCCCGGAACCGGGCATCCTCAAAGTATCGAACCTTGCGACATCGGATGGGCCGCAGGCCCTCGTAGAAGATGATCGCCTCCTCCGTGCCCAGCTCCTTGACCTCCTGCGGCAGCAGCAACGCCCTTCTTTGCTCGGACACATTCACGCTGCGCTGCCGCCGGCCCTTCCCGTCCGACAGCTCAAATAGTGGTTTTGACAGCGCCTTCACCTTGACCGTCGTGAACCCGAGCTCATCGGATATCTCCCGTGCGTCGGCAAAGTCCTTGGGCGCGAACACGATTCGTGCAGCCAGCGTCTTCAGCATGGTCTCGGCGCCATTGGCGCCATACACCTCCCGAAGCTGTGCCGGCGTCTGGATCACCAGCACCACGCGCACGTTGTAGCCCGGCAGATAGCTGACCGCCTCGGCAATGATCGGGATGCGCCCCAGGGCTGTGAACTCATCGAGCATCATCAGCACCTGCAGCTTCAGCGTTGCATCGTGCTCCGGCAGCGCCCTCGTCTGCAGCCCGATCGCCTGCTGGAAGAACAGGCTCAACACCGGCCGCAGCCGGTGCAGGTCATCGGGGTTGACGCCCACATAGATGGAGGTGTGCTGCCGGCGCAGCTCGCGCAGATCAAAATCATTGCCCGAGGTCGCCGCATCCAGGATCGGGTTCAGCCACAGGTCGAGTCGGCTGGTAAAAGTCTTGCGGATCGAGCTTGCCGTGACGGGTGCAAGGTCGATCACGTCATACAAGGCCCGCACGCACTGTGGAGACAGCGGATACTTCCCGCTGTTGCGTCCCTCGATCACGCGCTTCCAGTGCGCCCCGAACCCCTCGTCATCCGAGGCCATGCCCTGGCGCAGCACCTCGCCAATGGTCTTGGGCATCGATGGCGTCTCGAACAGATACAACGCGATCCCCAGGAACAGCGAGCGGGCGCTCGCCGTCCAGAACGGATCCACGTTGGGCGGATCCGGGTACAGCATCTCGGCAATGCGCTGCAGATCATTCACACGCCTGAGCGGATCGGCCGACACATAGAAGAACGGATTCCAGCGCGCGGTCGCGCCGTCCTCGGCGAACGGATCAAACAGGTAACAGGCCTGCCCCGCCGCCTTCCTGAACCCCGCGGTCAGCGTCCAGTTCTCGCGCTTGATGTCGATGCAGATCAGCGAGTCCGGCCAGTTCAAGAGGTTCGGCACCACCACGCCCGTGCCCTTGCCGGCGCGCGGCGGCGCAGCGAGCGCCACCCCCTGCTGGCCGGGCAGCATCAGGCAGCGTCCTCCGAGGCGCCCGAGAATGATGCCTTGATCGCCCAGCAACCCCGCACGACGGATCTCCGACTGCAACGCAAAGCGCGCATCGCCATGCAGCGAGCGTCGTCTTGGCAGCAGCAATACCCCGGCACCGGCGAGGACCACCGCCAGCCCCACAGCCGAGCTCAGCGCCGCGCGCTGCCGGATGACCTTCCAGTTCCCGTAGTAATGCACATAGCGCGCGACCGTCAGGGGACTGGCCGTCCTGGGATTCAGATGAAGCGACCACAGCAACAGGAACCCGGCCAGGTACTGCGCGCAGGCAAGTGCCACGATGCCCGCCGCAGCTGCTTTCACCGCGGAAGCGACCCACGCGCCTCTAGCGCGCGGACGCCAGGCTGCGGCGTTTGCGCTCGGGGTCATACCAGATTTCCTTGACGAACCGCTCGTGACGCTCCACCCCGAACTGGATCACCACGTCCACCAGCAGGTACAGCAGGTTCTTGATGTCCGAGCGCGCCAGCTCCTGCCCGGCGCTGCTCTGCTTGACCAGCAGCACCATCTGCTCGAAAGCGAGATCCGCACTGGCCGCATGGACACTGGTGATGGAGCCCGGATGGCCGCTGTTCACGTTGCGCAGGTAATCGAATGCCTCCTCGGCCCGGAGCTCCGCCAGCAGGATCCGGTCAGGTTTCATGCGCAGGCAGGATTCCAGCAATTGTTTGGGTGTCACACGTGACAGCCCCTGATCGTCCTTGCTGTAGTAGAGCCGCACATGATTGGGATGGCGGTCGAGGATCAGTTCCTTGGCATCCTCGATGGTGATGAGCCGCTCCTCCCCGGGAATCTCCCGGATCAGTGCCTTCGTGTAGGTCGTCTTGCCCGAGCCCGTCGGCCCCGACACCAGGATGTTCTTGCGGCTCGTCACGGCCAGGCGCATGAACGGCTCGTAGTCCTCGGCCGCCAGCAGGCGCAGGAGCTCGGTCTCGGTGTCATCCAGCGCCTCCGTGGCACGCCTCGCCCGCCGGAAGATGCCGCTCTTGGTCAGCTCCTCGATGCTCCATACCTGATCGGAAGGGCGGCGGATCGTGATGGCCACGCATCCGGCGGTGGTGGCCGGCGGCAGAACGATCTGGACACGCTCGCCGGAAGGCAATGAGGCCGACAGCAGCGGCGACTCCTCTTCGATGCGCTGGCGGGTGGAGTTGGCCACGAGCTTGGCGAGCCTCCTGCACCACTCGAAGTCCGCGAACGGCAGCGACTCCCGCCGCCACCCGGAGCGCGTCTCCACGAACGCCTCGCCGGGCCGGTTGATGCACAGCTCCGTGACTTCAGGATTGTCGAGCAGTGGCCGCAGGGCCCTGAGCGTCAGCTCCAGCGCGGAAGACTCCGCCGTGCACTTCAAGACTTGCGCGACCTGAGCGATGCGGGAGGGCGATCCGCCGCTATCGGGCATGGCTCGCGGGCCGCAGCTCATACACGGTCCTGAAATCCAGATCCCGCGCGACCAGCACCTGGATCCGGTCGCCCTGCGCCTTGGTCACCGTGGGCGGGATGTTCACGGTGCTCTTCAGGACCTCGGTCATGATGTCCTCGGATGCAGACGGGTTGTAGATCACCGTGCCGCCGCCGGAGGACTGCACAGCGCCCTGAACCGCGCCATCGATCATCGAGATCAGGATCGCCGCCCCGAACCGCTCAAAGAAGTGCCGGTTCACCTGCCCTGCAAGCCCCGAACGCCCGAGCTCATCAGTGCCCGGCGACGCCAGTGGTATCACGACGCCCGTTGGTGTCCTGGCCTCGCTCCAAAGCACGAACACCCGCGCCGCGCCCTGCTGCACCTGGCCGCGGGTCTCGCCCACGAGCTTGGTACCCCGCTCCAGCAGCACCGTGGAGCCGTCCACGCCGAACGTGTCAGTCGCCGTCACGCAAGTGGTCATGCCCGGCAGCGTCGAGTCGATGGCCGTCTCGAGCGTGCAGTCGATGAACGCACCCTTGGGCAGCAGCAGGCGCTGGGTCGGCAGCACCTTCGCCCGCGCGGCCGGTGTGACACCGGGTTTCAGCAACGCGGTCAGTTCCGAGCTGCCACCCTCGCCCGCAGAATTCTCTATGGCGTCCACTTCAGTGCCGACCGGACTCTCACTGACGGGCACGGTGGTTGTGATCAGCGATGAGCTGTCCGTCACACGTGAGAACGCCGCACCGGAGAGCTTGCGCTCTAGTGCAAGCTCCTCCGGTGTCTTAACCGGCGGCTGAGGAGAACCATAGGCGGGCGGCGGATAGGCGGCCGGCTGCGACCAGGCTTGGGAACTTCCGAGCGCAGGCTCATCCGGTGCAGGACCCAGCGCGGTATCCAGGACCGATGCGTCCGGTTTCGGCGGCTCGATCGGACCCAGTGGCGGCAAGGGCATGTCGCCCTGCGCCTTGCCCTGGGAGACCGACTGCGCGGATTGCCGCGCCTCGCGCCGCGCGGCGAACGTATGGACGTAGTACCAACCCAGAAATCCCACCGCCAGCACCGACAGCAGCCCGACCGCCAGCACGTTGCTGACGCGTGACTGCAGTGAGCGCACCCGATTGATGGAACCGATGCCACGCTCCCCGACCACCCGATCCTCTGGTGCCGCGTCCGGTGCAGCCACTGGCGCGCCGGTGTCTGTCTCCTCCAGGCGCGATGCGTTCATGGCGCCGCACCCTTGCGCTCGCGGATCACCTCCGGCGCAATCGTCCCCGAGTCCAGCCTCAGGCCACTGCCCGCAAACCCCTTGTTGACCACGCAGCCGGTGAGCTTGCCGCGCCGAAGGATGAACCGCCCCGCCACCCGGTGAATGACCACATCCCCAGCGTCCATGTGGAAGTTCAGCAGCGACTCGGTGCCGTCATCGCTTCGCACGAAGATCGCCGGCAGCTCGGCATTGGCCGCAAAGGTCAGCCGCGTCTGCACGCCATCATCCGAGGCCGCGACCGGTTTGACGGCCGAATTGCCGCAGAACCAGTAATCGGTATTGCGCGGCCGGGTCTGAGCGAGCCTGGCCAGTTCAAGCTCAATCTGCTCCTCCGGCGTGAGTGCATGGACACCCTCGGGGGCCGGATAGGTGAACCGCACGGCATACATGACTTCATCGGTGGCCTGGTTGGGGTGTTTGGCCGACACCGAATACTCGAAGTAGTAGCGCCGTTTCGTCGTCGTGACGGTCAGGTTCATCTGCGCCAGCTCCACGCGCGGCCGCAGTGTCAGCACGTTGTCGTGGGCGCTGTAGGTCAGCGCTTCCGGATCGCCGGCGCTGAGGCCGGTGAACGTCTCATCCTGTTCAAACTCCAGATCCAGGTGATAGCCCACGAACCCGTCCAGCCGATAGACCTGATCCGCGCTGTAGGCCGCGCTCCGGATGCGTGCATCCACCACACCACGCGTCGGCAGCGTCTCGGCCCATGCCGAGCTCGCCAGCAACAGCAAGTAACCAATCAGTCCCCAAACGACCGTCGACTTGATGACATCCCAGACCACGCGGCTCACAACGGCGCCTCAGTGTTCGAAGCCGACTCAGGGCCCATGGCCTCTGGCTCGGACCGGAACTCGATGATCTTGAACCCGAGCGGATTCCAGCGGCGGGTCTTGGGGTCCTTGGCGGCCTCCGCGAACGAGTACTGCACCGTCGCGATCCAGTAGCTCTTCTGCTCCTCGGTGCCGCCGGCAGCGCGCTTGGCCTTGACGTAGCGCACCTGCGCGGTATCGACGACACCGCTCGCCTTCTGGAAGAAGCTCACCGAGGTCACCTGCGCCCGGATGCTGGTGCCATCCTTGTAGAGATTGAGTGGCGAGAGCGGGTTGGTCTTGTTCCACGCTGCGTACCAGGCCTGGTTGCGCTGCGGGGTGTGGAATGCACCGCACTCCTCATAGTCGCTCTCGGCGGTGGAGAAGTTGAACCGCTCACACACCGTCACGTAGTGATCCAGAAAATACCGCGCCACGGTCTCCGGCATGTCGGCGGTTCCTGCATACACCGGCACCACGTCAATCAGACCGGTCGTGTTGTCCACCCGGATCACGAACGGGTCGACCCGCTTCAGCGGCATCAGCAGCATCAGGGCGAGCGCACTTGCCACCGCGCAGCTCCAGCCGCCACCGGCCACCCACCACGCGACCCGGCGACTGCGCCGGATCTGCGCGAGACGATCCGCATCCCAGGAGGCGGCTTCGGCAAGGTAGGCCGTCAGTTCCTTGTCCTGACTCATCGTGGCTCCTGGCCAGTGACAGTGGATTCGGCCGGGACATATGACTCCGAGGCCTTCGGCGCCGGTGCATTGATCGGCTGCAGATGCCCTTCACAGTTCACCTGAGGTGGGTGGGTGGCGCAGCCAGCCACCAGCATCCCAACCGCGACCGCCCCAAAGAAAAATGAATAGTTGGTCTTCATCTGTGCCCCGCTCGAATGGTGTTTTCCCGCCAGCCGGCGGATAGCCGCTTCACGCCAGCCACCACGCCCTGGCGGAGCTGGTAGCCGGACTTTCGGGCCAGGCTGTCGGTGCGCGCGGTGTCCCGATCCACCAGCGCGCCCCGGGAGAACTGACCAGAGGTTCGCGTCGCCCGGCCCAGTCCCCAGGCCATCGCCGCACTGACCGCACCGAACGTACTGAGCGCCAGCCCACTTGCCAGCCCCGCCGCCATGGGCATCACCTGCCGCATCACCAGGAACGTGAGTCCCGCCGCCATGCAGACCCGCACCGCGTGCGCGATGGTGATGCCGCCACCGGCGTTGACGGCCTGCTGCGCAGCGGTGGCCAGCAGGGTCAGCATCAGCGATGCCACCAGCACGGTCAGGATCGTGATAAACGCGTAGTTGGCCATCTGCGCGATCCACGACTCGAAGAACTTCTTGGTGGTCTCGAAGAACAGCAACGCAATGAACAGCGGCCCCAGTACCAGCAGGATCGACAGTGCTATACGTGACAGCGTCAGCAGGAACATGGTGTAGATCGCGGTCAGGCCCACGATCAGGTACACCGCAAACCCGGCGATGTAATAGGAGAAATTGCCGTCGAGGATGCCGCCCTTCTGCAGGAGCAGGGACCCCGCGTCGTCCCCGGCAAAGATGATCTGGTCCACCACCGTCACCGAGTCCGTCGCGCCGATCACGCCTGCAGCGAGCTGGCCCGGCGCCGTGAAGAACGTGTCCACGATGACGGAGTTGTAGAGCCACAGCTGCAGCGCCGAGCCCAGGATCAGCGCCAGGGTCAGGATGCGCTTGACCCCTGTCACCAGCGGCTCCTGGATCCCGCCCATTAGCTGCAGATAGCCCCACACCATCACGTACAGCACGGCCATGGTCACGACCGCCGGCTGCAACGCCGTCGCCATGCGCGCGGTGTTGTCCCCGACATAGGTCAGCAGGATGCCGTTGAGCCAGGTGTTGAACTCGGCGAAGAATCCCATGCCCGTGTCCTATTTCCCGGATGGCGTCGCAGCCGGGACCGGCAAGTCCATCGGCGGCAGCGACTGCAAGCTGCCGATGCCCTCGATCCGCTCGGCTTCGCGCGCATTGACGCAGTCAGGGAGGCGCGACGTCGTCCCCGGATCGTTGGCACATGCGGAGAGCTGGCGGTGCCGATCATTGGCGTGCTGACGGTAGTAGGCGACGTCGTGCCGCGCCCGATCCGGCACCGGTGCACAGGCGACGACGGTGCAGGATGTGACAACGATCCCTAAACCGATCCGCCGCACCTGTGTACCGGGCCGAATTTTCATGTGCTACAGCCCCATCGCCGGCAGGGAGCGCAGCGACCCGATATCGGCGATCGCCTGCTCGCGCGCGCGTTGCACACGCGCCCACTCCTCGGCCTGCGCAGCCTGGTAGAGCACCTGCAGCTTGGTCTGCTCATTGGCGAGCATGCCCTGCTCTGCGGCGATGCGGGCCTGCAGATCCATGATCGCCTTCGGGTCCTGTGCCCGCGGAATGGCATCGATCAGCTGCTGGATCGACGCGAACCGGTTGCTGGTGGCCGACAGCGCCTGTCGCGCAGTGACCTGCAGCATGGCCGCTGATCGGCGCGCGGCATCCAGCTGTTCGCGCTCGGCGGGTGAAAAGAGCGCCAGCTGCTGCGCGCTCAGCACGGCATTGCCCTGTATGGCCGCCTGGACATCCGCGGCCAGCGCCTGGTAGCTGCCGATTCCCTGCCGGATGGCAGCATCCAGCTGCGCCCAGTCCGCCGGCAGGTAGTTGCGCACCGTGCCGGAAAGCAGCTTCTCCATGCCACGGCTGCCGTTCATCGACTGAAAGGTCTGCTTGGCCTGGGTCAGGTGGTCACGCGCCACGGTCAGCTGCTGCTTCATCGCGGTGACCTGCTTGATCAGTTGCGCAATAGCGCCCGCATCCACGACCGGAATGGCCTGCGCTGACGGCGTGATGCCAATACTCAGCAGCACTCCCAATACTCCCATCCATGCTTTGAATTTCCTGGACATGTACATCTCCTCGTATCAGGTTGTTTTCATCGCTCAGCTCTTCTGGAATCTGGGCAACCACTGCGCCGGGTCCTCTCCCAGTTCGGCGATGAGCTGGTGCATCCGGGCCACCGCACTGGTGCGCCCGGATATCACTGCCAGCTCCGCATCGAACCCCTTCAGGTCAAGCTCACACACCACGCTGTCGTGGCCCTGCTTCACCAGGAACATCCGGTTACCGGGTTCCAGCTGCTCCTTGATGAGCTTGAATTCGCGCTCGGTGAGCCCGAAGCCTTCGATGTAGTCACGGGCATTGGCGTCCGGGTTCGGAAAGAACACCTTGGTGGCCGTCTGCTCGATGATCGTGCGACTGATGGGACTAGAGAGCGCATCGCTCGGACTCTGCGTCGCCGCACAAAAAACGCCGTTGAGCTTGCGCCACACCTTCAGCCCATCCTTGGCGAACTGCTCGAACGCCGAGTCCGCCAAGAGCCGCGAGAACTCATCGCCCCAGCACACAAACCGACGACCATCCAGGAGCTGCCGCACGCAGTGGAAGAGGTACATGGTGACCGGCGGCCGCACGACCTCGTTGTCCAGGAACTCCGTGACATCGAACCCGACGACCCTCTGGCCATCCAAACGCGCGTGCAGCGCATCCTCCGGATTGTCAAAGGCCCAGGCGTAGTCCCCACCGGTGCTCTCGCACCAGCGCGCCAGGCGCGCGTGAATCCCTTCCGGCCGCGTCGAGTCCGTGAACTCGATGAGCCGCGACAATCGCCGCGCGGCAGGCTCGAGCGCCAGCGTGCCGCGCAGCGCATGATCCAGGTCACTCTCCTCCCGCGTGGTGAGCGGCAACGGGCCGCGCGCCAGTGTGCGCAGCCAGCTCTTCAGGAACTCCAGGTTCCCCGGTGTCTCGGGCAGCTGCAGCGGATTGAAACCCGTAGACTCTCCGTTGCGGATCGGCAGGTACCGACCGCCTAGCGCCCGCACCAGAATCTCCAGGCCCCGATCCTTGTCGAACAGCACCTGGGTGACGCCCAGCCGCGCCAGCATCGCCACCAGGAACCCGATGAACACCGTCTTGCCGGAGCCGGTCGGCCCGCAGATGAACGTATGGCCGGTGTCCTTGCGGCTGCCACCATCGGGCTCCTTCGGATCACTGGCGTGCAGGGAGAAGTAGTACGGCGAACGGGCACTGGTGATGAAGAGCGACAGCGCATTGCCCCAGTGATTGCCGGTGGCGCGGCCAGCCGGATAGTTGTGGAACGGCGCGAGCGCGGAGAAGTTGCGCGAGGTGATCGGTGCCTTGCGGGGCCGCAGCGCAAAGTTGCCCGGCAGCTGCGCCCAGAACGCGGCCTCCAGCGCCAGATCCTCGCGGGCCACCGTCATGCCGGTATCGGCCAGCAGCGTGCGCGCCAGCGCCACGGCGTCATTGAGCGGCTTCAGGCGCAGCGCCGCATCCCCGACAGCCGGCCCCGACACCTCCGCCAGCACCTGCAGCGTGAAGTGGTGATCGCCCATCACGAACTCGTTGCTGGTCAGCGCGTCCAGGGCTTCAACCAGTTCCTCCGCCTGGGAGACCGCAAAGTCTCCGGCGTTGCTCATCCGCGCCCGCTGCCGCTGCAGCAGCCCCTGCCCGGTGGCCTTGGTGAGGAACGAGAACGACTGCGTCAGCACGAACGGGAACGACGCCGACAGCAGCGCATTGAGCATGCCCACCGTCGTCGGAGTCGGATACTCCTTGATACCCAGCATCGCGCCGAGCCGGGTCTGGGTCGCCAGGCGATACTCGATCACCTCGGAACCAAAGATCAGCCGCGTCGTGGCAAGCGCTTCATTGAGCGGCGCGCGTGGCAGCGGCACCGGCTGCCACTGCCCATTAACCAGCACTGCCAGGAACTCCAGCAGCCGGGAATAGGCCCGGCCGGAGCGCGTGTAGATACCCAGCGCCTCCGGCTCATAGCGAGCCAGCGAGGCTCGTAGTGTCTGCCCCAGCTTCTCGCAGACATCCAGCGCGTCGGCCAGATCCCCCGTGTCCGCACCGCCAGAGCGCCGTGACAACCACCTGGCGGCAAGGCCGGTGGCCGCTCCGGTCACCGGCCGATAGACCAGAGACAGGCCAATCTCGTTGACCATCATCGTCTCGCCGGACAGGCGCTCTCGGTACCGGGCCGCCAGCTGGTCGGCGAAGCCAGTGCCCGCCACTGGATCGGACTGGACGGTCTCGCGCCGCCGGATCACATGCGTCCAGAGCGCGACATTCGGACCTGCCAGGTTGCGCCAGGTGACATTGAGCCGCTCATGCCAGTTATTCAGCGCCTCATCGTCCGCGCTCTCGAAGCTCGCGCCGGCCAGGCGAAACGCCTGGATGTAATCCCCGCCCAGCGTCCGCACCACGTTGGGCGCGACATGCGCCGCATAGGGGATGTGCTGCGCCACGGCAGCCTCTCGACTCAACGCCGCCGCATATCTCATAGGCGAACCACCCGTACGCGGCTCGCTACCTGGACTTCACCCATCGCGCGACGCTGCCCGTTGATCCGCGGCGGATCGATCGCGAGCGGTGAATAGCTGCTGGCCTTCCACACCCGGAAATTTCGGGCATAGGCCGGCAGCCGCGTGCGCCCCCAGATGAGCAGCAGATCAAAGAAGCGGGCATCCCGCAGACACAGCAACGCACACAGGCCATGGATCGGCAAGGCGATCAGCATGGTCAGGAGGTTCTTCGTTAGCAGGAACACCTCCATCGTGAACACCAGGTTGAACAGCAGCGCCGAGAACGTGACGCCCCAGCGCATCGGCGGTCGTGTCACCGCCACGAACAGCGGGTCAGCGATGAGTCCCTGATTGCGCTCGCTCACGGGCCTACACCGCGAACATGCCGCGAATCCAGGTCACGATCTGCGGCGCGCCGAAGATGATGGCAATGCCGACGATCGCCGCGATGGGCCATCCCCAGGAAATCCGGTTGGCCATCGCCATGAACCCCAGCACCATCACCAGAATCACGGCGATGGGCGTTGCCCACGCCAGGATGTTGGTCTGTATTGAGTTGGCGCCGGTCAGAAATGGCGAGGCTTGCGCCAACGCAAGATCCGGAAGCAGCATCAACGCTGCGATCGCGAGCAGAGTGGTCGCACTCCGAGCGGATCGACCGAGTCGTACAAGAATCATGATCGTTGTCCCCTCACTTGTGATGTGTGGGGCTATCGGATCACGTCAGAAGAGTCTCAGGACATCTCAGTATTGCGGTGTTTTCGGTGGATACCCGGCGAGAATTCCAACGCCACCATGGCCGCGCGGCATGTCTGCATGCATCAGT
>CAYWDZ010000058.1:0-15944 GCA_964456255.1 uncultured Steroidobacteraceae bacterium
GTTCTTCGGCTGTGATACCGCGGAGGAGTTGAAGGACAGCGAGGGTCCGGCGAACTTGATCCTGGGCAATAACGTCTTGGCTCATGTTCCCGACATCAATGACTTTGTCGGTGGCATGAAGATTCTGCTGGCCAGAGAGGGGGTTGTGACGATGGAGTTCCCGCAGTTGCTGCATCTGATTGAGCGGAACTACTGGGATACCGTGTACCACGAGCATTTTTCCTATCTGTCGTTTACGACAGTCGAGCGCATCTTCGCGCGTCATGGGCTCGTGCTGTTTGATGTGGAGGAGGTTCCCACACACGGAGGATCGATCCGCATCTTTGCGCGCCATGCCGAGGATGTTGGCAAACCCGTGGGCGAGCGTGTGCGAGTGATGAAGGCGCGAGAAGAGGCGGCGGGTCATTTCCGACTCAACTACTACACGAATTTTGGCGAGGGCGTTAAGCAGTCCAAGCGCGAAATTCTCGAATTCCTGATCGCCGCCAAGGGGGCGCGCAAACAGATTGTTGCGTATGGTGCGCCAGGCAAAGGCAACACTTTGCTCAACTACTGTGGAATCCGCACGGATTTCATCGATTACACCGTGGATCGGAGCCCCCACAAACAAGGCAACTTCCTGCCAGGTACTCGCATTCCCATCTGCGCGCCAGACCGTATCCGCGAGACCCGACCGGACTACCTGTTCATCCTTCCGTGGAACCTCAAGGATGAGATCATCCGGCAGATGGGTGACATCCGTGGTTGGGGCGGCAAGTTCGTCGTGCCCATGCCGCGGATCGCCGTCATCGACTGACGATGCGGGCCGCGGTTACCAGCAAGGATTCGATCACTCCCCTGCACGATCTGGTGCGGGAGCTCTACCCGATTTGCCGCAGCATCACCGGCGCCGGCACGCGCGAGACAATGGACATCATTGATCGCTTCGTGCGACTGCAACGCACAGAAGTGCCCACCGGCACGCAGGTATTCGACTGGGAGGTTCCGCGGGAGTGGCAGATCCGCGACGCATACATGGCCAACGCAGCCGGCGAGCGGGTGATCGATTTCCGGAACCACAATCTCCACGTAGTGAACTACTCCAGTCCGGTTAAGGCGCGGATGAGTCTCGAGCAATTGCGGCCGAACCTGTTCAGCATTCCCGAGCATCCGGACTGGATTCCCTACCGAACGAGCTATTACCGCGACAGCTGGGGTCTTTGTGTTGCGCACCGGGTGCTAGAAAGTCTCCCGCAGGGCGAGTACGACGTCTGCATCGATGCAACGCTTGAGGCGGGCTCTCTGACTATCGGAGAAGCCGTGCTGCCAGGAGCATCGCCGGACGAGGTGTTGGTATGGGCACACGTCTGCCACCCGTCTTTGTGCAATGACAACCTGTCTGCCATTGCGGTGGCCTGTCATCTTGCACGAGAGCTGGCCATGCGGCCGCGCGCACTCACTTATCGTTTCGTGTTCGCCCCCACGACGATTGGCGCGATTACTTGGCTGGCACTGAACGAGCAGCGAGTCGACCGTATCCGCCATGGCTTGGTACTGGCGTCGCTCGGCGATCGCGGCGGATTCACCTACAAACGCAGCCGCCGCGGCACAGCGGACATCGATCGTGTCGTCGAATACGTGTTGCGAAACGAGAAGGGAAGCGCCATCGAGGATTTCTCGCCATACGGCTACGACGAACGGCAGTTCTGCTCCCCAGGGTTCAACCTGCCCGTCGGGCGACTGACCCGGACACCCAACGGCCGCTATCCGGAATATCACACCTCCGCCGACAACCTAGAGTTTGTCAGCGAAGCATCGATGTCGGCCTCCCTGCAGGCCTGTCTGACCATCTGCGACACGCTGGAAGCCAACCACCGCTATGTGAACCTCTTGCCGAAGTGCGAGCCGCGCCTAGGTCGCCGAAACCTGTACAGCAATCTCACTGGTCGTGGTCCGAGCGAAATGGAGCACGCCGTGTTGTGGGTGCTGAACCAGTCTGATGGAATGATCGATCTGCTCGGCATAGCCGAGAAGTCAGGTATCCCGTTTCAGGCGATCGCGCAGGCCGCGCGGGTGTTGCTGGATGCGGAGTTGCTGGCTCCAGCAGGCGGGCAGGTGCCGTGACACGCGGTGGCGTCGCGCTGGTGACGGGTGGAGCCGGGTTCATTGGAAGCAATCTCTGCCAGCGCCTTGCAAGTGCTGGGTTGAATGTGCATTCCACGAGTCGCCGGGAGGATCCTGGCGCTGCGTACTGTCGCCATTGGCAGGCCGACCTTGCAGATATTCAGGCCGTGCGCGGCATCGTCGATGCTGTGCGCCCTGACTATGTCTTTCATCTCGCCAGCCACGTCATGGGTTCGCCCGATATCGCCAACGTGCTACCCACCTTTCACGGCAACCTTCAGACCACGGTCAATCTGCTGACCGCCATTGCGCATCGCGGGTGCCGGCGCTTCGTGATGATGGGGTCTTTCATGGAGCCGGCTGCCGCGTCCGACGTGACGCCCACTTCGCCCTACGCAGCGGCCAAGTGGGCATCGGGTGGATATGTGCGCATGTTCCAAGCGCTGTATGGAGTCTCCGTTTCCACGGCGCGCGTATACATGGTCTACGGACCAGGCCAGCAGGACCCTACCAAACTCGTGCCCTATGTCATCCGTTGCCTCCTAAAAGGTGAGCCACCCAACATTTCCAGCGGCCGGCGTCTTGTAGACTGGATATATGTTGACGACGTGGCAGAGGGTCTGCTGCGTATGGCCATGGCACCGGGTGCAGATGGCAAGACGATTGATCTGGGAAGCGGATCACTGATTTCAACCGCCGACCTGGTCGACATGATCTGCCGCCTCGCGCGGCCGGCCATCAGGCCTGTAATAGGGGCCCTGCCAGACCGGCCCATGGAGCCGACCGGCGTGGCTGACATCGAGGAGGCCTACCGCCAGATTGGCTGGCGGGCGACCGTCGGTCTTGAGGAAGGATTGCGCCGCACGATCGAGTCGTTTCGCGCATTAGGGGAGCTCTAGGTTCATGACGAAGATTGCCGTTCTCGGAACTGGGATGTCGGCTTTCGGTGCCGCGCACCGGCTCGCTGGGGAGCCGGTCGATGCCATACTTTATGATAAAGCCGCGTATTTCGGTGGCCAGACTGTTTCCTTCCGCTCGCCCCAGGGCTTCGTCTTCGACAAGGGCCCGCACGTTTCCTTCACGAAGGATGAGCGCATCCAGAAGATCTTTGCCGAGAGCGTCGAAGGCAAGTACGAAACCGTCCAGTACAAGCTCAATAATTATTGGAAGGGGCATACGCTACCACACCCGGTCCAGACCAACATGTACGGCCTCCCGGTGGACGTGATGGCCAAGGTGATCTCGGATTTCGCACAGCAGTCGCTGACACATTCTGAGATACGCAACTACGAGGACTGGCTGGTGGCCGCCTACGGTCGGTACTTCGCAGACCAGTTCCCGGTGCAGTACACGAAGAAGTATCACACTACGCATCCGGCTAACATGACTACCGACTGGATCGGGCCGCGCATGTATCGTCCGTCACTGGAAGAATTGCTCCGCGGCGCGCTCGCGCCTGCCACGCACAACGTGCACTACATCACCGGGTTCCGCTACCCCACCACGGGTGGATTTATGAGCTATCTGGAAAAGTGGGCGCGGGCCGTGAACATGCAACTCAACCACGAGGTGGTAGGCATCGATACCGCTGCGCGGCAGCTGACCTTCTCCAACGGCCGACGGGCTGCGTATGACGGTCTCGTATCCTCGATTCCACTACCCGACCTGTTGCCTCTTGTTTCCGGCGTGCCGCAGGATGTTCTGGAGGCCGGTCGCAAGCTCGCCTGTTCGAGCTGCGTCCTGGTTGACATCGGCGTCCGGCGCCCTGACCTGTCGGATGCTCACATCAGTTACTTCTATGATTCCGACATCGTGTTTTCGCGAGTCAGCCATCCGCATCTGATGTCTCGCAACAACGTTCCGCCTGGCTGCGGCAGCGTGCAGGCGGAGATCTACCATTCGAAGAAATACTTACCGCTGGTGGGCCAGCCGGCGGACTACCTGGCGCCGACGATCAGGGACCTCAAGAAATGCGGGATTCTGCGCGAAGATGACGAGATCCTGTTCACCGATACCAAGTTGTGCGAATACGCGAACATCATCTTTGATCATGATCGCTCTGCCGCACTAGCCACCGTGCATGGGTATCTCGACGATGTCGCGATCCGGCACTGCGGAAGATATGGCGACTGGGGCTACATGTGGACGGACGAAAGCTACAAGAGCGGTGAAGGCGCGGCCGGCAGGGCACTGCAGGACGCGGGCAGAAAGGTAGCCTGAGGCCGGATATACGGGCTGTCGAAGTCATGCCTAAGGTCAGCATTGCCGTTCCGGCGTACAACTGCGAACGCTACATCGAGCGTAGCCTGCAGTCCTTGCTGGCGCAGACCTATTCCGACTTCGAGATCGTGGTTTCCGATAACGCTTCCACAGACCGCACCGCCGATATCTGCGATGCGATAGCCCGGACCGACAGCCGCGTGAGAGTCGTGCGTCGCACCGAGAACGTCGGGGGACCTGGCAATTTTCGCTACGTGTTCGGACTGTGCAGTGGGGAGTACCACAAGTGGTCTACGGCCGACGACTACTGGGATCCGCAGTACCTCGAGAAATGCGTTGCGGTGCTCGACCAGCGGCCTGACGTTGTGCTGTGCTATTCGCGCACCACGCTGATCGACGCGGATGGTACCCGATTGTCCAGCTACGAGGACAATCTCGACCTGCAGGACGACTCACCACGCCGCAGGTATCACAACTTCTTTCAGCTGATCGGATTGTGCAATGCTCATCTCGGTGTGATCCGCCGCGCGGCCATGGAGCACACCGGACTGATCGGCAACGAGATCGGATCGGACGAGCATTTCCTGGCCGAGCTGTCGCTGCACGGCAAGTTCGCCGTGGTTCCCGAGTACCTGTTCTTCCGTCGCTTCCATCCACAGTCATCGAGTTGGGACCGGCAGAGCTGCGAACACCAGCGCCAGTACTACGATCCGGGCCGAAGAGGCGGATTTTCCATGCAAGCTTGGCGCAAGTACCGTGCGCTGTTCGATGGCATCTGGCGCTCTCCGGTGCCGCTGCCGACCCGGTTGCTGCTCAGCCTCGACGTATCACGGTTCGCGATGTGGAACTTCCGCGAGTTGGTCGCGGAGGCTGTTGGACTGGTGAACGCGCGTCGCTAGCGTGGCCACACCATCCATGGGCAATCGCCTCTCGCCTCCATGCGGTCGAACGCTATCTTGTCCTTGAACGTGTCCATGGCCTGCCAGAAGCCCGTGTGGCGATACGTCTCGAGCAGACGGCGTTCGATCAACCGCTTGAAGGGTGCCTCGACAAGTTCCTCACCGGGTTGCATATAGTCGAAGAGCGTGGGGCGGAGCACGAAGAAGCCACCGTTGATGTAGGTGCTGTCATTATCAATGGGCCCGATACGCTCGACCGCGCCGTCCGGCGTGGACTGCACGAGATGAAAGCTCTGCGAAGAACGCACTGAGGCAAAGGTCGCGACGGTGCTCTTGTTCCTGAATTTCGCTATTTGTTCATCAAGGCGGATGTCGGACAGCCCATCCGCATAGTTCGCCAAGAAGAGTTCTTCATCCTGAACGTACTTGCGTACTTTCATGAGTCGCTGACCGATGTTCGAGTGCATACCGGTATCAACGAAAGTGATCCGCCAGTCCTCGATATCCTTGGTGTGCAGGTCGATCCTGCTTCCGCCTTCCGACATCGTAAAATCGTTGGACAGGGCCTCGTTGTAATTGAGGAAGTATTCGCGGACCAGATCGCCGCGATAGCCTAGGCACAGGATAAAATCCTTGTGGCCGTAGTGTGCGTAGTAGCGCATCAGGTGCCACAGGATCGGCCGCGTGCCAATCGAAACCAGCGGCTTCGGGATAGTGTCGGAATGCTCGCGCAGGCGCGTGCCGAGTCCGCCGCAGAACAGTACGACCTTCATTTGACCTCCCGGCGACCAACACCCTCATAGCGCGCGAAGTCCGCAGGTTGGAGGTTGCGCCGCCCGTCCACCACCAACGGTGTGCGCCCGAGCTTGCGCAATACCGTGCCGCACTGCTCGAACTCCTTCCATTTCGTGACGTGCACCACAACTTCTGCTCCGCGCAATGCGTCCTCGAGGGACCCTGCGAAGCGCACTTTGTTGGAGAGATCGGGCATCGAGTCGAGTCGCGCAACGGGATCGTACACCGTCACCATTGCGCCACCCTCAAGCAGTCCTCTCAGAATCGGGAATGTCGGGGACTCGCGCAGGTCATCGGTATCCTGCTTGAAGGCGAGGCCCAGTACCGAGACTGGCAGACCCGTCAAATCCGGATGGTGAGTGCGGATCAACTTCAGCAATTCGGCGGGCTGGCTGCGATTGATCTCCAGCACACTGGACAGGAGCGGCATGTTCAGGCCGGCCGCCTTGCCATGGCCGATCAGCGCCGTCACGTCTTTCGGTAGGCAGCTGCCGCCGAAGCCGCAGCCGGCCTGCAGGAATCCCGTGATCGGCGCATGCCAGGCCTGCTCCGTGCCGCCACGCTTCGCGAAGTAGGCTGCTTCGTGCACACCGCGCATCACGTCGGCGACGTCGATGTCGCCGATGGCGCTGCACAGACGGCCGATTTCATTAGAAAAGGAGATCATCGTGGCGAGCACGCTATTGGACGCGTACTTGATCATTTCAGCCGTGCGGCAATTGGTCAGGATGCGCGGCACATCAGGGAACCCTGAATAGAGTGCCGCCACGGCGTCGCGCGACCGCTCATCGATGCCGCCAACCACGATGCGGTCGGGATTCATGAAATCCTCAACCGCCTGGCCTTCGGTCAGGAACTCCGGGTTCATCGCCACGCCGAAGCCTGCTCCGGGCCGTTTGCCCGAGGCCTGGGCCACCGTGTTACTCACCAGTGTATCGGTCGTGCCGGGCACGACGGTACTCTTCACCACCACGACATGGTAGCTGTCCTTGCGGGCCAGCGCGGCGCCGATCTCGCGCGCTGCAGCCTCCACAAATCCGAGGTCAATCCGGCCATCGGCAGCCGGCGTGCCGACCGCGATGAAGGTGAAATCGGTGGCGGCGACGGCATCCGCTAGGTTACCCGTAGCGCTGAGCCGTTTGCCGACCGTTCTCTCGAGCAGCGCATCGAGGCCTTCCTCATGGATTGGTGAGCGTCGCTCATTGATCACCGCGATCTTGCGCGGATCGACATCGACGCAGATTACATCGTGACCATGTTCAGCCAGGCACGCGCCGGTTACCAGGCCGACATACCCGGTGCCAACGATGGATATCTTCATTAGCCTTCCGCCCCAGTACGGTTGTGCCAGTACCAGATCAGGGTGTTGCGGACGCCTTCCTCGGGTAGCACCACGGGCTGGTAGTCAAGGTGTGCGCGCGCCTTGGCGATGATTGGGCAGCGCCGGTTCGGATTGTCGATCAGGTAGTCGGACTGGGCTGCCTTGCCAAGCACGACCTTGCCCTTGTAGCCAAACAGGTCGCGTGCTGTATTGACCACCAGCTCACCGAGCTGCGCCATCGACACTTCCGGCTTTTCAATGCCGATATTATAGGGTTCGCCAGAGTGACCGCGGACCAGCACCTTGTAGTAACCGGTGATCGCATCCGACGCATAGCAAAAGGTGCGGGTGGGGGATCCGTCGGACAGGATCACCAGATCCTCTCCCGCCAGTACATTTCGCGCGAAATCCGGCATGACACGGCCGTCATTGATCTTAAGGCCCGGTCCGTAGTTGTTGAAGGGGCGCGCGATCTTCACCGGGACGCCGTAGTGCTGGGCGTAGACCACACTGATTGTTTCGCCGATACGCTTGGATTCGTCATAGCAGGCGCGTGGACCGGTACACGACACCAGGCCGCGATAGGTCTCGGGAGTTGGGATTGAATCCGCTGAAGGATCACCGTAGATCTCGCTCGAAGAGTAGTAGAGGAACCCTTCGAGCGGCCGGCCGGCATCAGCTTCCGCCCTCGCGTAGTCGAGCAGGCTCCGAATGCCGATGATATTGGCATCGATGCATTCCATCGGCTGCTTGCGGTAGTAGATCGGCGAGGCGATACCCGCGGCATGGATGACGAACGCGAAATGCCCCATGTCAGGCGGCAGCGGCCTGGTCATGTCCTGCCGATGAAGGTGCAGATTGGGGTCGTCCTTGAGCGCCTCCAGCCACGCCGGCACACCGCGCATGTAGTTGTCGTAGACCGTGACGTCG
The DNA here is from genome assembly GCA_964456255.1 of uncultured Steroidobacteraceae bacterium. Classification (GTDB taxonomy): domain Bacteria; phylum Pseudomonadota; class Gammaproteobacteria; order Steroidobacterales; family Steroidobacteraceae; genus ZC4RG30. The sequence goes on from CAYWDZ010000058.1 coordinate 8,269, forward strand.
ATGGGCTTATGGCTGGTCCTTGTCCGGTTCCAGTAAAGCGCTGCCAGGACCAGGTAGTAGCCAAGGAATCCGCCGCCACCGGTAATCAGCAGCCGCTTGCCGGACATACGTCCGAATTCCGTGTTCAGGCTCATGCATACGCGCTCAAGGTCTTCATCGAGCAATTTCTGCAGGGGCAATATGTCTCGCGTTGCGCTCATACCCAAGGTTCCTTTCTGGATCACTTCAAGAAGACAGCATACACAACGCCGGGCAGACGCCTACAATCGCATCTTGCGGACGTGAAATGCTTCCGCCAGTCCGGTGGGTGCGGCGCATTCGATGCCCCGAATTCGGGCGAGTGCGCGAAATGTTTCCGCCGTGAACCAGCTACGGCTTGTCTGTGAGGCAAAGCATCGCATCAGAATATCTGCCTTTCGGTCCATGTCCGCTGTACTGATGGCGACGAAGAAATTGGGATGACCCAGATCCCCTTCATACTTGGGGATCTCGTATTCCAAGATCTGGTGCTGCCGGAAGCTGTTCCAAGTCAGTTCGGCCAGCATCCGGTGATCCTGGTGGCGATCTTCCAGTCGGTGCGTAAAGACCAGCGCCGGCTGCTCTCGCGACTTGATCGACTCGAACGAATCCTTGATACGTTCGTAGTCACGTGGGAAATAGCTTTCGCCAAATCCCAGATAGTGCAGATCGACTGCCCTGGCGCCGGAAAGTAGTTCCGCTGCGGCCCTTCGCGATTCCTGCTCACGCTCCGCCGCGCCGGAGAACACGGCCCAGATCACGCGCGTGCCGGGATACTCCCGCAGCAGCCGCAGCAGTGTAGCGCCACAGCCGATCTCGATGTCGTCGCAGTGCGCGCCGATGCACAGAACGGTCTGTCCCTGTTGCAGACCCGTAAGGTCTATTCTTAACACTGGATCCTCCCTCGGTGCCTGATCAGGTCCGCCCAGGCTACCTGCCAAACCGCTGCTGCAACGCCATCACACAGCGGTTCGCGGTATGGCCATCCCAGAGGTCCGGGCGGGACCCGGTGAGCCATCTTCCATCGAGAACGGCACGGAAACTTTCCACCATCTGTTCGGGCCGTGTGAGGCGATTGCTGCCCCGGGTCACGGTGATGGGTCGCTCGGTGTTCTCCCGCAGTGTCATGCACGGGATGCCCAGATAAGTAGTCTCTTCCTGAACCCCGCCGGAATCGGTAATGACTGCCCGCGCGCTGCTCACCAGGTTCATGAACTGGATGTAGCCAAGCGGAGGTGTCATACGGATGCGCGGCTCGGCCTGAATACGCTCCAGTAGGTCGAATTCCGCGAGCCGCGCGCGAGTGCGCGGATGCACTGCGAATACCAATTGCGACATATTGGCAATACGCGTCAGTTGATCAATAAGCACAGAGAGCGTTTCACGATGATCCACATTGGAAGGGCGGTGCAGCGTCACGACGGCATAGTTGCGCTGCTGCAGACCCATTGAGTCACGGGTCGAGTCGGTCATGATCTGTTCGCGCACCAACTCGAAAGAGTCGATCATGATGTTGCCAACGCGATCCACGCGGCTGGCTGGAATTCCCTCGGCTGCGAGATTCTCGTCGGCGTCGGGAGAAGGTGTCCACAACACATCGCAGATCGCGTCAGTAGCGAGTCGGTTGATTTCTTCCGGCATGCGGCGATCGCGGCTCCGCAATCCTGCCTCGAGGTGAACCACAGGAATCCAAAGCTTGGCAGCAACCAATGCACAGGCGACCGTGGAATTGACGTCACCGACGACCACTACCACTCCTGGTCGTTGCTGAGCGCAAACCCTTTCGTAAGCCATCATCACGCCGCCGGTCTGCTCTGCGTGACTTCCACTTCCGACTCCAAGATGCACGTGGGGTGCAGGGAGCTGGAGGTCCGTGAAGAACGCATCGGACATGTTCGGGTCGTAGTGCTGCCCAGTGTGCACGATCCTTACTTCGCACCAGTCTTGCCGAACCAATGCGTGGTAGAGGGGCGCAATCTTCATGAAATTGGGCCGCGCCGCGGCGATCAGATGAATTGTCAGTTTGCTGTCTTTCATGTGTGGCGCAAAATCTCATCATAACCCGTGGCATTGCGACAACCGAACTGATGGAAGTCGCTGCGCAGCGACTTCATCGTCAGCGTCCTGGCAATCGCAAATCGGTGGAATACAGGATCGGGATCACTTGTCGTCATAGGAGTTGTGGGGCCATGTACTCTTCCAATCTTGCTGGACCCTATATGTGGATGGATTGGTGCTCTCCCCATGGCCTGCAAGGCGACGTTGTGCAATGTGGGTTGGGATTGGCAGGGAGTATATCTTGTGCCGTTGCTCGAGTTGTTCCCCCAAGTCACGCAGGCGAGACTGATGAATCATGGCGTCGCGCAATCCATGGCGATAAGCGGGAAAGCGGACTCTGTCCGCCGATTCACGGTGCGCGGCAGGTATTGGCTGTGGCATGACCATCAAATCACAGGTTGCGGTGAAGTTGCCCATTAGAAGTTGCGAGCGACTGCCATGGGTGGCCATGATTCTCAAAACGTCACCCTGGTGAGTACACCAATTCGAAGTCGCGACTCCCGACTGGGTTGGAATCTGGGCTACTCAGAGATCGATGCCGGGTTTCGCGCATATGTTCAATGGTGTGGGTGATTGGTGTGTGACGGGATGCACACTGTCATATACGCAGCTCTACTTCCGTCGATGAAATGGGAAAGACATGGATACATGCTGGCGACACTCCGCGCTTCCCGCGCTGGAGGGCGAGCGTGGTGCTCGCTGCCTGTGTGGGTCGCGTCGCTTTCGCACGACACCTGTGAGGCCTTTCGGACCGTGTTAATCTGATTGGAGCCAATGAACAGGTTCTATCCATGAAACGTAGAGACTTTCTCAAGGGAACCACCGGACTGGCTGCGACGGTTGTGCCTGTGCTCGGACACGGTGCGGTACCGTGCCCCCCTCCGGTTTTCAATACGGGTGCGCAGAGTTTCAATACCGCTTGTCCGACGCAGTCCAATGTCATCTATTCGACCAATTTTCCTCTTACCGAGAATCCCATCAGCGAGAATGGTAAATGGCTCGGCGGGCTCAAGGACGGCAAGGTATTCAAGGATGTCCGTACTCAGGCGGGGAAGGCCTTCGCTACTGGAATCAACAACACGTACGACGATTCGCTTGCGATCCTCAATCTGGCGGGCATTCCCAATGATCACTATGTTGAGGTCGTGGTCTATATTGCACCGGGCTATCAGGCGCCCAGCTCCCACGAGATTGAACTCTTGCTACGCGGCAACATTGACTCCAATGCCGGGCCTTTCTATGCCCCGTTGTATGAAGTGCTGATTCCCTTTGGGGGCACGAATGGAGCGATCATCTACCAGAACGGTCAGCTGGGAGGTTGGCAGGAATTGAGTCAGGGCGGATCCGGCTACGATCCATTGAAGACTGGCGACGTGATCCGTGCACAGATCGTGGGGTCGCAGATAACGGTTTCTGTCAATGGACGTACAGCGATGACTGCCAATGATTCGAGGCTTCCAACTGGCAAGCCGGGTATGGGCTTCTTCGTGCGTCCGGGTGGTACCCCCGAGAACTACTGCATCACCAGGTGGAGCTGCGGACCTGCAAGTTGATTCGCGTCGAGCCGCTCACTTCGGGAATTCATTCTTGGCCGGATCCTGCCGGTAATCGAGCGCTCCGGAAGGAATTGTCTCCTTCGATCAAGTGATTTCTGGCGGCCAAGAATCACGCACTAGACCGGCGATACGCAGTCAGGAATGCAGGTCCGCAACTTCCTGCAACCCCGCCCTCCGCATCGGCTTCCCATCCACCGGACTGATCGGCGCCTGCCGGATCCCGTCCTTCGGGAACACGAACGCCTCGACAGTTTCTTCACCGATTTCAAACCGCACCGACGGCACCAGCACCTGCCGCTCCGGCGTCATCCGCATCCTGCGTTCGAACACTTCGTATTCGTAGCGCTTGTCCATCAGATGCACGTACACGTCCTCGGCCCGATCAGAGAACACATGCAGTTGGATATCCGCGAACTCGGTGGCGGTGCCGGTGAGCACCGAGCCAACCAGCCGCGGTTCGAATTTCTCCAGCAGCTGCATGGCCTGCAGCGCGACGCGCCGCTGCTCCTGCAGGCTGCTGGCATGCTGCGCGCCGCCGAACAGCCGCTGGTAGGCCATGAGGGCGGCTTCGATCTCGGTGTTCCTGGGCAGGAACGCGCCATCGACCACGCCGTAGCGCTCCGCCGCCTTGCGCTTGGCGACGAGGTAATCCTGGATGCCATGCTCGGCCATGAGCCGGGCGGCTTCCTGGGCCACTGCGCTGCGCAGGTGGTCGGAACGAGTCGGAGCGCGTTTGGGCATGACTCAGAAGAAGGGTTCGCTCGGCCGTGTCACCGGCTTGGGCGGCGGCTTGGGGGTGGGCGCAACAACCGGCTCGGATGCCTCTGCGCCTTCCATGCCTTCGATCGCTTCCGGCTCAGGCTCACCCATGAAGATTTCGGGGATGGCATTGGGGTCGGAGGGATCGGTGAGCTCGCCGGTATCGCGATTGACCGTCACGTCGATGAGGCCCGGGGGCCGTTCCATGCGCGATGAGGGCACGCCCTTGAGCGCTTCACGCATGAAGTAGATCCACAGCGGCACGGCCGTCGTGGAGCCTTCCTCGCGCACGCCGAGCGAGCGCTGATCGTCGAACCCCACCCACGCCGTGGCGACCAGCTGGCTGTTGAAGCCGTTGAACCAGTTGTCGCGCGCGTCGTCGGTGGTGCCGGTCTTGCCGGCCAGATCGTCGCGACCGAGCTGGTTGGTCTTCTGGCCGGTGCCGCGGGTGGCGACGTCATGCAGCAGGTCGCCCATGAGCCAGGCGTTCTGTGCGGAGATCACGCGCGGTGCGCGCAGCTCTTCGGGCACGCTCTTGCTGGCTGGGTTCAAGGGATCTTCGCAAGCTGCGCACGCGACCTTTGGCTTGGCCTCGAACACCACATTGCCCTTGTCGTCCTCGATGCGGGTAATCAGGTAGGAATCGACCTTGAAGCCGCCATTGGCAAACACCGCGTAAGCTGTCGCCATCTCCAGTGGTGTGGCATCGAGCGTGCCCAGCGCCAGCGTGATATCGCGCGGCAATTTCGCGGGGTCGAACCCGAACCTGGCGGCGTGTTCGATCGCCTTGCTGATGCCGATCTCCTGCAGGATGCGGATCGACACCGCGTTGACCGAGCGAACCAGCGCCTCGCGCATGCGCATCGGCCCGGTGAATTGGCCGCCATCGTTCTTCGGCCGGTATCTGTTCTCGGTATCGCTGCTTTCTTCGAACACGGGTGGCATGTTCAGGATGCTGCGGGCGGGCGTGAAACCGCTATCCAGTGCTGCCGAATAGATGAAGGGCTTGAACCCGGAGCCGGGCAGGCGACGCGCCTGCCATGCGCGGTTGAAGGCGTTTTCGAAGAAGTCGAAGCCGCCGACCATCGCCACGATGGCGCCATCCGCAGGATTGAGTGCAACCAGCGCGGCCTGTGCCTGGGGCAGCTGCGCCAGCCTGGCCTTGCCCGGCTCATTGCTGGTCACAAAGACGATGTCGCCGCGCTTGAGCACATCGGCGGCCTTGCTGGGAGCGGCGCCGCCGGGCTTGTTGGCCCACGACAACCCCTCCCAGCCGATGTGTGCGGCGCCCTGTTCACGGATGTACACGTCTGCGCTGTTGCCGGACACCTGGGTGACGATGGCCGGCTTCAGCACGTTGATGGGCGAATAATCCTCGAGCTTCTCCTCGAGTTCCTCGCTTTGCGGCGCATCGGAAAGCTCGGCCTTGCCGAGGCGTCCGCGATAACCATAGCCCTGATCGTAGTCGAGCAGTTCCTGGCGCACGGCAAAGTTGGCGGCGGCCTGCCGGGTCGCCTGAATGGTGGTGTAAACCTTGTACCCGGTGTTCACCGCATTCGGCCCGAAATCCTTGTCGATGCGCTGGCGCGCGAGCTCGGCCACATATGCGCCCTCGACGTCTGACAGTGGCGCATAACCGCGTGAGGCCACGGGCTCCTTCGCCGCCGCGTCGGCGGTGGCCTGGTCGATGAAGCCAAGCTTCAGCATGCGTCCGAGCACATAGGCGCGGCGCGCCTCGGCCCGCTCCGGCCGGGTGACCGGGTTGTAGCTCGGCCGCTGGATGGTGCCGGCCAGTGTCGCGGCCTGCGCCACCGACAGCTCGCTGACCTTCTTGTTGTAGTAGGTCTCGGCGGCAGCCGCGATGCCGTAGCTGCGCTGCCCGAAGAAGATCTTGTTCAGGTACAGGGAGAGGATCTGCTCCTTGGTGAAATCCCGCTCCATCCGCCAGGTCAGGAACAGCTCGGCGAGCTTGCGGCGCAGCGTCTTGTCCGTGGTCAGGTACAACTGCCGCGCGGCCTGCTGGGTGATGGTGCTGCCGCCCTGGACCGCGCTGCCCGAGGCCACCACCTTGAACGCCGCGCGGGCAAAGCCCATCCAGTCGACACCACTGTGCTCGAAGAAGCGATCATCCTCGGCGGCCAGCACGGCCTCGCGGACCACTGCGGGGATGTCCTCGTACTTGAGGGGAATGCGCCGCTCTTCCCCGATCTGGGAGATCAGCTCGCCACCCTGGGCATAGACCCGCAACGGCACGGCCATCTCGATGTTGTGCATGGACTCGGCCGTGGGCAGCGACGGAGCCAGGTACACGTAGGTGCACGCGAGGGCGAAGACCACCACCAGGATGAGTGCTGTGAGCCCGAGGGCGGCCCGGCGTAGCCAGGGAAGGTAGGACGGGTTCACGGATTAGAGAAGCTCTGGTTGCGCCAAATATGCTGTGGGAGCAGTTTCCTATCCGTGGCCGGATTGGACAATGTGTCTGGCCGAGTTAACAGGTTTGTGCCCGGCCTCACGGAATGCCGGGCGGGCTTCGCGTTCAATTTAACCGTTGCGTACGTTATATTTGGCTCGGATTTGAGGCGGAATTGTGTTTCGGCGCCTAACTAGCTGAAAAGTAAGGGAGAATTGTGTTTCTCATTCCTAGCAAGCACCGCCAGGTTCTCGGCCTCGATATTACTTCGTCGTCGATCAAGCTGATTGAGCTCAGCCTTTCCGGTGGCCACTACACCGTGGAGTCGTACGCCGCCGAAGCCACTCCGCAGAACGCCATGAACGAAAAGGCCATCGTGGATGCCGATGCCGTGGGCGAGGCGATCGCACGTGCCGCGCGGCGCGCCGGCTCGAACACGCGCGAGGTGGCGGTGGCCATTGCCGGCGATGCGGCGATCACCAAGGTGATCCAGATGCCGCGCAACCTGAATGACGCGGAGCTGGAGGCCCAGGTCGAAATGCAGGCCGACCAGTACATCCCCTTCCCGATGGACGAGGTGGCCTACGACTTCGAGGTGCTCGGCACTTCGGAAAAGGATGCGGATTCCCAGGACGTGTTGCTGGTGGCTTCGCGCTCGGAGAATGTCGAGCAGCGCCGCGCCGCCGTGAATGCCGCGGGGTTGACTCCGCGCATCGTGGACGTGGAAGCCTTTGCGCTGGAAAACGCCTGCAAGCTGATGACACACCAGATGCCCGATGGCGGCATCGATCGCTCGGTGGCAGTGGTGGACTTCGGCGCCAGCACCACGACGTTCAGCGTGCTGCGCAATCTCAAGGTCGTCTACACGCGCGACT
>CAYWDZ010000059.1:0-2677 GCA_964456255.1 uncultured Steroidobacteraceae bacterium
ACCACCACCGCCTCTGGCCTGCAATACGAAGACACCATCCTCGGCACCGGCGAAACCGCCGAGGCTGGGCACCATGTCACCGTCCACTACACCGGCTGGCTGCACGACCCGGACGCCCCGGATTTCCGCGGCGAAAAGTTCGACTCCAGCAAGGATCGCAACGACCCCTTCGACTTTCCCCTCGGCGACGGCATGGTCATCCGCGGCTGGGACGAAGGCGTGCAGGGCATGAAGGTCGGCGGTACGCGCGTGCTGACCATCCCGCCGGAACTTGGCTATGGCGCGCGCGGGGCCGGCGGCGTGATTCCGCCCAACGCAACGCTGGTGTTCGAAGTGGAATTGCTGGGTGTCTGACGCGCGAGCGTCATCCTCTCCGCATTGGTCGGGGGCTGGGTTATTCTGGCTACCCGCTGCACTGACGCCACAGGCAATCCTGGTCCGCCCACATGGAAAAGTTCACCTTTGCCGGCTTCGCGCTTCGACTCCTTGGCGCCATCGTGCTGGTGTTCGTCACCTTCAATCCCTCCGGCCACTCCTTCTATCACTGGATTGCGGCCGACTTCCCCCACTTCACGCCTCTTCAGGCGGTGGCCGGCATCGCGCTGCTGTGCGCCTGGCTGGTGTTCATCACGGCAACCGCGCGTTCCATCGGCCTGCTCGGCGTGGGGCTTGCGCTGGCTTTCTTTGCGGCCATCGTGTGGCTCATCGTCTCCTGGGGCTGGCTCGATCCTCGCAATACCGGCGCCATGACCTGGGTCGCCCTGGTGGTCTGCGGCATCGTGCTGGCGCTTGGCATGTCCTGGTCGCATGTGCGCCGCCGCCTCACCGGCCAGGCGGACGTGGATGAAGTGGATAGCCACTGATGATATGAACACCCTGTCTACCCCTGCTGTGGCGGTCCTGGCGCTGCTCTGCCTGCTGGCCACGCCGCGTCTCGCGCCGGCCCAGCACGCCACCGGCGCTGACGTCTTCACCGGCGAGCAGGCTTATCAGTCCTTCTGCGCGAATTGCCATGGCGCAGCGGGCAATCAGATCGCCAACGTGGATATTGGTCGCGGCGTGTTCCGCCGGCCTTACTCCGACGAGGATCTGGTGGGGATCGTGATGCGGGGTATCCCGAACACGCCCATGCCGGCGAACCCCAACATGAGCCGCGAGCAGGCGAACCAGATCGTCGCGTACTTGCGCAGCCGTGCCCTGGCGAAGGACGTGACGGCCGGCGGCGACGCCACACGCGGCCGGGCGTTGTTCGCAGGCGATGGGCAGTGCCTCACCTGTCACCGGGTGCAGGGTGAAGGATCGCGGCGCGGCCCTGACCTCAGCCGGATCGGCGTGCTGCGCACGGCGGAGCAACTGGCGCGCTCGCTGCTCGACCCGGACGCGGAGGTGCAGCCAGCCAATCGCACGTACCAGGTCGAGCTGCGTAATGGCCGTACGGCCACCGGTCGGCTGCTGAACCACGATGCGTACAGCGTGCAGCTGCTCACCGACGACGAAGCGCTGCGCTCGTTCCAGAAGGCGGACCTCACACGCTTCGGGTTCGTGCCGTCGCCCATGCCTTCCATGCGTGGCAAATGGAGCGACCAGCAACTGGCCGATGTCGTGAGCTATCTGGTGTCCCTGCGCGGAGCGCCGAAGCCATGAGACTTTCCGCACTGTTGATCGGCGCGATCGCCACATGGCCGCTGAACCTGGCCGCACAGGTCACGCCGGCACAGCTGCTGAAGCCTGACGCGACACCCGCGGACTGGCTCAATTACTCGCGCGACTACTCCAACCAGCGCCACAGTCCGCTCACGCAGGTGAATGCGCGCAACGTGGGCAACCTCGAGCTCAAGTGGGTCTGGCAGGCGCGCTCGCTGGAGAAGTTCGAGGCGACCCCGCTGGTCGTGGGCGGCGTGCTGTACACCGTGCAGGCACCCAACGATGTCGTGGCGCTCGATGCCGCGACGGGTCGCATCTTCTGGACCTACTCGCACCAGCCTTCGCCGGCGCGCACCTGCTGTGGCCGCGTGAACCGCGGCCTCGCCATTCTTGGCGACACGCTGTTCATGGGCACGGTCGACGCGCACCTGCTGGCCATCGACGCGAAGAGCGGGCAACTGCTGTGGAACACGATCGTCGCCGACGCCAGCAAGCAGTACTCCATCACGATGCCGCCGCTGATCGTGAAGGACAAGGTGATGATCGGGGTTGCGGGCGGCGACATGGGAATCCGCGGCTTCGTGGCTGCATTCGACGTGAAGACGGGCCGGGAGCTGTGGAAGTTCCACACCATCCCGGCGCCGGGCGAAGCTGGCAACGAGACCTGGTCGGGCGATTCATGGCAGGCCGGTGGCGCGGCGATCTGGAATCACGGCGCGTACGACCCGGAAGCGAACCTCGTCTACTGGGGCACCGGCAATCCCGCACCGGACTGGGATGGTCGCACCCGCCTCGGCGACAACCTCTACAGCGACAGCGTCATCGCGCTGGACGCCGATACGGGCAAGCTCTCCTGGCACTACCAGTTCACTCCGCACGACGAATTCGACTACGACTCCACGCAGGTGCCGGTGCTCGCCGATCTTCCCTGGCAGGGCAGGCCGCGCAAGCTGATGCTCTGGGCCAATCGCAACGGCGTGATGTATGTGCTCGATCGCCTCACGGGCGAATTCCTGATGGGCAAGCCCTACGT
>CAYWDZ010000059.1:2777-15316 GCA_964456255.1 uncultured Steroidobacteraceae bacterium
GTGACGCTCGAGCCGTTCCTCAACAATGACGACGAGGCCCGCGGCGTGATCCGTGCCTACGACCCGGCCACGCTCACGCCGAAGTGGGAATACGCGCTCGGCAACATCACCTGGGGCGGCACGCTCTCCACCGCCGGCGATGTGGTGTTCGCCGGCGGCAAGGACGGGTATTTCGTCGCGCTCGATGCCCGTACCGGAAAGCTGCTGTGGAAGGCTGCGCTGGGCGGGCAGGTCAACGCAGGCGCGATGACCTACGCCGTGGATGGCAAGCAGTATGTCGCCATCGCGGCGGGTTCGGCGCTGTTCGTGTTTGCCTTGCGCTGACAGTGGTCTATCCTCGCTACCGGCCGCAAGCGATTTCATCCAAGAAGGGGCGGGGGCGGGTACCGATGCGCAAGGCAAGTCGAATCCTTCTGGCACTGTTGCTGGTGGCGGGTGCTGCCGTCGCACAGGTGGGCCATCCGGCCAAGGGCAGCTGGCTGGGGTACTGGGGCCCCGATCAGAAGACGCAGCACCGCATGGTGCTGAACCTGGACTGGCGCAATCGCCAGGTGGTGGGGCAGGTGAATCCGGGTCCCAAGGCCGTGCCCGTGACACGCGCGGACATCGACTACAGCACCTGGACCATGACACTGGAGGCATCGCTGCCCGACGCCGCCGGGCGCAGCCAGAAGTGGGTCGGCACGGGGAAGCTGGAGAACCTGGGCTCGTGGACCAACCGGGTGTACTCCGGCACCTATGTTTACGGCGCGGAAAAGGGTGAGTTCAAGCTCACACTGCACTGAGGAGAAGACATGAAGCTCTGGACGAAAGCATTGCTGGCCATGTTGATTGCCACCCTGTCAGCCGGTGCGGCCGTGGCACATCATTCCTTTGCATCGGAGTTCGATGCGGAGAAGAAGCTAAAGTTCTCCGGCACGGTCACCAAGGTGCAGTGGCGCAATCCGCATACCTACTTCTTTGTGGACGTGGTGGGCGAGGACGGCGTGATCCACAACTGGGCCATGGAACTGGGCAGCCCGAATGTGCTGATGCGCCGGGGCTGGACGCGGGATTCGCTGAAGATCGGCGATCAGGTCACGGTCGAAGGCTCGCGTGCCCGCGATAACAGCTACAAGGGCAATGCCACCTCGGTGATCACGGCCGACGGCAAGCGCATGTTCAACGGCACGGCCGAAGAAAACGAAGGGAAGGACTGATCGCATGAGCCGGCACGACAATGCCTTCGTGCGCAGCAGCGGCGCATGCCTGGCAATGCTTTGCGCGCTGCTCGTCATGCCCGGCTTCGCGGCCGCACCGCCGGGGCCGCCGGCACGCGGCCCCGCGAAGCCTTCGGCTCCCACGCCGCGCCTGCCGGATGGCACCGTGGATCTGGGCGGCAATGGCTCGTGGAGCCTGGGCTGGATCACCAACTACGAGCGGCAGTTGCTCGATACCCCGACCGGCATCGACAACGTGCCCTTCCTGCCGTGGTCGAAGGCCATGTACGACTACGTGCAGAAGACCCAGAACGCCTACGACCCCGAAGGGTTCTGCCTGCCGCCCGGTGGTCCGCGCGCTTTCGGAACGCCCTATCCGGCCGAATTCCTGCAGCAGAAAGATCGCATCATCGTCATCTTCGAAGGCGGTGCGCATGTCTGGCGTGAGATCCACATGGATGGGCGCGCGCATCCCACCGGCTCGAAGCTCAATCCCACCTATTTCGGGCATTCGGTGGGGCATTGGGAGGGCGACACGCTGGTCATCGATACCGTGGGCTACAACGAGCGCACCTGGCTGGGCTTCAACGGCTTCCTGCACACCGACGAGCTGCACACCATCGAGCGCGTCACGCGGCCGAACTACGACACGCTGCGCTATGAAGTCACCATCGACGACCCGGGCGCGTACGCCAAGCCCTGGCGCATGGGGTGGAACATCCGCTGGAGCGAGGGCCAGGAGCTGCAGGAATACATCTGCCAGGAAGAGAACCAGTTCCTGATCGACCTGAAGGACGACTTCGGCGAGCCCTTCTTCCAGCCCACCGAAGGCGAGTAACCAGGCCTGCTCCCTGCGCAGGCCTGCGGCTCAGAAGGCCGCGTGCGTCTGGCCCTTTTCGTCGATCGGATGGCGGTCGTTCTCGGAGCAAACGTATTCGAGGATTTCCCAGGTGCGGTCGCGCCGGAACGTGTGGGTGCGGTGCCAGGGCTGCGACAGTACGTCCGGATCGGTGAACGTGTAGTCGAGGTGCAACAGGTTCTTGTTGTCCTTGTCCAGGTAGATGCGCTCGTTGATCCTGAGCTTGTCGCTGTTGGTGATGCCGATTTCGCCCAGGCGCTGGCCCTCGCGGGTGCCGATGGTGTCCACCACCAGCGTGTCGCCCTCCCAGTGGCCCACTGAATAGCCGAAATAGTTCGGGTCGATCTCGTCTTCGGTGGGCAGCGGGCGGCCGTCGGTGAAGATGTGGCGCACCATCATCTCGGCTTCCTGGTTCACGATGATCTTGCCGGGCGCAAAGACGAATTCGAGGCTGTACGGCATCGTCATCATGGTGGGCATGCCGGGTGGTTCGCAGTTGTTGGACTTCTCCGGGATGTCGTAGCCCGGATTGGCCGCCACCTTGGCGCGCTCTTCCTCATAGCGCTTCTTGTACTTGCCGATCAGCATCGGCTGGTCGCCGCCTATCTGGCCGATGTTGGGCTGCCAGATGCCGCGCCAGTCGGGCAGCTTGTCGAGCTCGGCATAGCTGACCTTTTCGGCGTTGGCGGGATACACCGTGCGTGGCTTCCTGGCCTGCTGGGCCATCAATGCGCCTGCGCAGACCGTGGCGGCCAGTGCGACCAGCGCCAGATTCCTGTTCTTCATGGAGTTCCCCCGTGGATCGGAGCAGTGGCTATTTCTTGCCGCCCTGGCAGAACACCTGGGCGGCCTGGCCTACGTCGCAGTAATACTGGCCGCTGGCCAGCTTCACTGCCACGAAACGACCCCCCGGTTTGCCGTCACGATAAGGGTTGACGGTGAATTCCACGTCGTCACCCGGCTTGATCAAGTCGGGTGTGAAATTGCGGCGGGTCAGATGGACCTTGCTGGTGAACTCCACGCCCCAGCGTTCCTTCTTGCCGCCGGCGGGCGCGCCATCCAGGAAGACCCACACATGCGGGTTGGTCCACTGGATTTCCGCGACCTTGCCAATGACGGTGACCTGCTTGTTCTGGTCGAACATCGCGAAGGAGTGGTGTGCCGAGGCCATGCCGGCGGCAACACCCAGCACTGCTGCAAGAGTCGTGCGAACAACCGCTGAGCGCATGGGAGACCTCATCTGGTAAGGTTGGCGCGAACGAGGCGAGAATAGCGGATCGGGGGGCCTGATGTCCCGCTCACAGCGGCGTTTCAAGGCGGTTTCTGCAGCCCTGACGTTTCTTCTGTCGGGTCCGGTGGTGGCTGCCGCTGCTGATGTCGACGCGCCCGACAAGCAGGGCAACACGGCTTTGCTTGAGGCGGTGTTGCAGGATCACCTGGATGCTGCCAGAACCCTGCTCACACGCGGAGCCAGCGTCGACGCCGCCAACCGGTATCGAGTAACGCCGCTCTATGTCGCCACTCTGCACGGCAATGTCGACATGATGGCAGTGCTGCTGGCTGCGAAGGCCAATCCGAACGGCGCAGCCCCCGCAGGTGAATCGCTGCTCATGATTGCGGCCCGCGCCGGCGTCGTGCCGGCAATGCAACTGCTGATCGATGCCGGCGCCAGGGTCGATGCGACCGAACCTGCTTTCAACCAGACGGCATTGATGCTGGCGGCGCGCGCCAACAGTGCGGATGCCGTCGCGCTGCTGCTCGACAACGGTGCCAATATCAATGCGCGCACTGCCGTGGGAGAAACGCCGGCCTTCACGCCGCCGTGCAAGGGAACGGGTTGTGGCTCGGAAGGTGTGGGAATCAATCGCGGTGGTCTGCCGGATCGTGGCCGGCGCGATGCGGTCAAGGGAGGCATGACGCCACTGCTCTATGCCGCACGTGAAGGGGCGGATGCAGCCATGGCAGTGCTGATCGCGCGAGGTGCCGATCTGGAACTGGCCGAAGCCAATGGCATGACACCGCTGCTGATGGCGCTGCTCAACAACCAGCTCGGGGCGGCCAGGCAGTTGATCGATGCCGGCGCCAACGTGAACGTCGATGACTTCTATGGCCGCACGCCGCTGTGGGCGGCCGTTGAATATCGCAATCTCGACATGAACAACCGGATGGAGGACAGCCCCACTACCAACCACATTGATCGTGGCGCCATTCTGCCGCTGATCAGGCTGCTGCTGGAGAAGGGCGCAGATGTCAATGCACGCACGCGTGAGGTGCCACCTTCGCGCAAGTGGCTCTACGCCCTCAATGACGTGTCGTGGGTGGATTTCACCGGGCAGACGCCGTTCCTGCGCGCGGCATTTTCGGGCGACACCACGGTGATGCGTCTGTTGCTCGAGCACGGCGCCGATCCGAATCTGGCGACCAACAGCGGCACAACCGCGCTGATGGCGGCTGCCGGTGTGGGCTGGGTGGTGCAGCAGACCTACACCGAATCGATGCCGAGCCTGCTGGAAGCCATCCGCATCTGTCTTGAACACAAGGCCGACGTGAATGCCGTGAACTCGATGGGGCTCACCGCGCTGCTGGGTGCCGCCAACAAGGGTGCCAACGACATCATCAAGTTGCTGGTGGCCAATGGTGCGCGCCTCGATGCCGTCGACAATCACGGGCGCGACGCCTATCGCTGGGCCGGAGGCGTGTTCCTCGCGGCGGTGGGTGCCGAATTGAAGCCGCACACCATTGCGCTGCTGGATGAGTTGAACCATCGCCCGCCATCGCGCGGCCCCAATGCCGAGGCGCCGGTACCATGATGAACAGGCTGCGCCTTTGCCTGCTGATGACCGGTGCGATGCTGGCCACGGGTGCCGGTGCGCAGGAGTTGGGCCGCGATCACTGGAACACCTTGCAGCGCTATTGCAGCAAGTGCCACAACGCCGAGGACTATGCCGGCGGCTTCGCGCTTGGTCAGCTCAGCCCCGGCGCTGTGCATCCCGACGCGGAATTGTGGGAAGCAGTGGTGCGCAAACTGCGCGGCGGCATGATGCCGCCGCCGGGCGAAGATCGCCCCGCTGCCGGCGACATCAGCCGGCTGGTCGGCTCGCTCGAGACGGCGCTGGACCAGGCCGCGGAGCAACATCCGAATCCCGGCACTGTGGTGCTGCACCGGATGAATCGTGCTGAATACGCCAACGCGGTGCGCGATCTGCTGGCATTGCCGGTGAATGGCGAACAACTGTTGCCGGCGGATGATTCCGCCGCCGGCTTCGACAACATGGCCAGCGCGCTGGTGCTGTCGCCGGCGTTGATGCAGTCCTACATCACCGCGGCCTCGCGCATCAGCCGGCTTGCCGTGGGTGACATGGGGAGCAGCCCCATGGTGACGCAGTTCCAGGCGCCGTCTGGCGTGTCACAGTCCGTGCACATCGAGGGTTTGCCGCTGGGCACGCGCGGTGGCATGCGGGTCCAGCATGTGTTTCCACTGGATGCCGAGTATGAGTTTTCCATTCGCCGCAGCGGCGCCAGCAATTTCGTGCTGTCGATGGTCGGTACGCGGGACCCGCTCGAAGTGGCCATTGACGGCGAACGGGTGGCCCTGATCGAAGCCGACAAGCCCGCCCGTATCCGCCTGCCGGTCAAGGCCGGTACTCACACCGTGCAGATTGCCTTCCTGCACACGACGGCTGAGCAGGAGGTCAATGATCTCTTCGCCGTGCATGCGCAGAGCGTGAGTGTGAGCGGCTTCGACGTGCAGGGGCCGTTCAAGCCGCAGGGCGTGGGAGATACCGAGAGCCGCCGCAGGATCTTTGTCTGCTATCCGCGCAAGGCAGCAGAGCAGGGTGCCTGCGCGAAACAGATCATCCGCAGGCTGGCGACCCGCGCCTGGCGTGCACCGGTGAGTGAAGCCGCAGTGAATGATCTGCTGGCGTTCTACCGCCAGGGCGCCGCTCTGCGGGATTTCGACACGGGTGTGCAATATGCGCTGGCCCGCATCCTGAGCGATCCGCGTTTCGTCTACCGCTTCGAGCGCGAACCCGACAACGTCAAGGTCGGCGAAAGCTATGCCATCAGCGGCCATGAACTGGCATCGCGCCTGTCGTTCTTCCTGTGGAGCAGCATTCCCGACGATGAGTTGCTGCGTGCGGCCGGCGCCGGCGAGCTGGGGCAGGCGCGCAAGCTGGAACAGCAGATCGATCGCATGCTGGCCGACCCGCGTGCCGATGCCCTGGTGCAGAACTTTGCCGGGCAGTGGCTCGGCCTGCGCCAGCTCGCCACCATCAGCCCCACGTCCACCGATTACGACGGTACCCTGCGCGAATCGATGCAGCGGGAGACCGAGCTGTTGTTCTCCTCGATCCTGCGCGAGAACCGCAGTGTGTTCGACCTTCTCGACGCCGATTACACCTTCGTGGATGAACGCCTCGCCAGGCACTATGGCATTGCGCACATTCAGGGCAGCCAGTTTCGCCGTGTGGCGGTGACCGACCCCAATCGCCGGGGCATTCTCGGGCACGCCAGCATCCTGACGCTGACGTCAGCGCCCAACCGCACGTCCGTGGTCAAGCGCGGCCAGTGGATACTGGAAACCCTGCTGGGTACGCCGCCTGCGCCTCCGCCGCCAGGTGTCGAAGTCAAGCTGGATCAGCCGCCGGCCCCCGGCGACGCGCCAGCCACGTTGCGGCAGCGCATGGCACAGCACGCCAGCAATCCCTCGTGCGCTGCGTGCCACGCGGTGATCGACCCCATCGGCATTGCGCTGGAAAACTTCGATGCCATTGGCAAGTGGCGGGAAACCTCCGCCGGGCAGCCTGTGGATGCGGTCACCACGCTGTGGGACGGCACGCGGCTGGCTGGTGCCGCCGATCTGCGCCAGGCACTGCTGGCCAGGGGCCCGCAGTTCGCGGAGAACGTCGTGGAAAGACTGCTGGCTTACGGGCTCGGCCGCAAAGTGGAATACTTCGATATGCCTGCGATCCGCGGCATTGTCAGCAATGCCAGGAACCGGAATTACAGGTTGCGGGACTTGATCAAGGGCGTGGCGCTGACGCCGGCGTTTCAGCGGCGCGTCAGGCAGCCGGCTGCCCCGGACACGGTTGTCGCTCAGGAGCGCTGAATGACTTTTCTGACCCGCAAGCACCTGCCCCGCCGCACCGTGTTGCGTGGTCTGGGCGCAGCCGTGGCGCTGCCCGTGCTGGATGCCATGATTCCGGCGGCCACTGCGCTGGCCCAGACGGCAGCGAGACCCAGGACGCGGCTCTCCTGCATCTACATCCCGCACGGCGCCACCATGGACCTGTGGACACCCGCAACCGTCGGCAGGGATTTCGCCTTCTCGCAGATCCTGAAGCCCTTCGAGCCATTCCGTCAGAGCGTCAATGTCATCAGCAACCTGGCCCACCGGAACGTGGCACCGGCGAGTGCCGAAGACTCCGGCGGTGCCGAAAACCATTCAAGGGCCGCGGCCGTTTTCCTGACCGGCGCGCATCCGTTCAAGGGTGACCGGGCCAGGGTGGGCGCCTCGGTGGATCAGATGGCAGCCGCCGTGATGGGGCAGGACACGCCATTACCGTCGTTCGAGATGTCGATTGAACCTGCAATTGGCGGCTGCGATCTGAACTTCACCTGCGCCTATCGCAATACGCTCAGTTACAAGAACGAGTCGCTGCCGTTGCCGATGGAGAACGATCCGCAGCTGGTTTTCGAACGGCTGTTCGGCGATGGCACCACCGATGCGCAGCGCCGCGAACGGCGGACGCAGTCGGCCTCAATCCTTGATTCGATACGCTCACAGGTCCCGCAACTGCAACGTGGCATTTCCGCCGCAGATCGCGCGCGCATGGACGATTACCTGCAGGAAGTTCGGGAGGTCGAGCGCCGCGTGCAGCGGGTGAGCGAGAAGCTGAACAGCGACGTGGAGCTGCCCGATGCCCCATCCGGCACCCCCGCGGGCTTCGAGGCACACGTGGATCTGATGTTCGATCTGCAGGTGCTGGCATTCAAGACCGAAATCAGCCGTATTGGCACGTTCATGATGGCTCGCGACAATTCCAACACCCGCTATGCCGGCAGCGGTGTGACGGAAGGTTTCCACAACGCCTCGCACCACAGCAACGAGCGCAGGAACATGGAGCAGTTCGCGCTGATCAACGCATTTCACGTCAACCTGATTGCCGGCTTCCTGGCCAAGCTGCGCAATACGCCCGATGGCGAGCACGACATGCTGCACAACTCCCTGGTTCTGTATGGAAGCAGCATGAGCGACGGCAACGAACACAACTTCGACCCGCTGCCCATCATCCTGGCCGGCAATGCGGGTGGGCGTCTGCAGGGCAATCGCCATCTCTCGTTTGCGCCGCACACGCCGATGTCGAATCTCCTGCTCGCCATGCTGCACAAGCTGGATGTTCCGGCGGACAGGATCGGCGACTCCACCGAGCCGCTGTCGATCTGAGCTCGCCGTGCGGCCGTCATCCCCGCGATCAGGGGAAGGGCGTACCGTCCTCGTGCCGGGGATCTTCCGTTTCCATCAGCAGGCCGTAGGCATCCTTGAGGATGGTCGGGTGGCCCTTCACGATGATGACCTCGCCGGGCTTGAACGTGGTCGCGCTGTAGCCGCGCCTCTTCAGGTGCGACACCGCTGAGCCGCCGTAGCTGACGTCCCATTCATGGGCTACGCCCTTCTCGTCGACCACCTCGAGCTTCAGGCTCGGGTGCGGGTTGATGAAGCGCCATTCCTTGACCTTGCCCTTCAGTTCCACCACGACGTTCTGCTGGTAGATGCCGGCAGTGCTGTGATGCGCTCCGGCGGTGGCCGCCACCAGCGTCAATGCGCCGGCCATCAATGCAAACCTCAACTTCATGCGATTACTCCTCATTCGACCGGCAGGCGCACGATCGGCGGATCATTCGGGAATTTCGGGGGCATCAGCTTCAGGATGTCCTGCGACGCACGCGCGTCGCAGGCCCACGGCAGGTCCAGCGGCTCCGGATCGCGTTTCGAGCGCACCTTGTAGACCCAGGGCTTCTTCAGGAAGAACGGGTCGGTGGTGGTGACTTCCAGCACCAGGTCCTCGCCCTCTTTGGTGTAGCGTTCGACCACCTTCTTCTGCGTGGATGAAGGCAGGCGGAAGTCGGCGTTCAGCCCCTGCGGGTCGAAGGCGAAGTGGGTGGTCTCCACGATCAGCGCACCGTTCTCGTAGCGGGCGCGCGAATCCCCGAAATAGAGGAACTCGTTGTTCGCCGGCTTCGGGTGCTTGCTGTTGGGCAGCCACGCGGTACGCACCACGTCGTCCTTGCCATAGGTGAACACGATGCGGTCGTCGAACTGTTCGATCTGGTGCGAGTACGGATCCGTCCACATGTGCGGGATGGACATCGGGGCGCAGTCGTACTTCGGCTGTGCGGCCTCGTCCATGGCGTCGCGAAAGGCCCTGGCGCGGTCGGTCAGCAGGGCATCGTCCTCGGTGAGGATCAGGCAGCGCATGCGCGAGCCATCGACACACTGGCCGAATTGCCAGACCCCACTCAACTTCGGGATTCCGTTGTCGGCGGCCAGTACATGCGCGGCGGCGCCGAGCATCAGTGCAGCGCAGGTGGCGACGATGGCCTGCCGCAGTGTGAAGCGATGATGATCCACGTTCCCCCCTTGCTGTGCGCGGCAACAGCATATCACTGCGTCCGGACTGCCCGACAGGCGGCCGGCGGCACCAGCCACCGCCCCGGCATCCTGCGGTTGCCCCTATCATTGGCACCGTGAATCCTGCACCAGACCTGGCCAGCCAGGCACCGCTCCGCGTCACCAACATTGCCGCCTACCGCTTCGCGCCGCTGCAGGAACTGGCTGCGCTGCGCGCCGAGCTGCTGGCCCTGTGCCGTGCACAGGAACTGCGCGGGACGATTCTGCTCAGCAGTGAGGGCATCAATCTGTTCGTGGCCGGTTGTGCGGAGGGGATCGATGCATTGCTGGCGCGCCTGCGGTCCATTCCCGGGCTGGCGTCGCTTGCGGCCAAGTACAGCTACACGGCGCACCAGCCCTTCCGGCGGATGCTGGTGCGTATCAAGAAGGAGATCATCGCCTTCGGTGTGCCGGGCATCCAGCCGGCGCGGCACACGTCGCCGAAGCTCGCGCCGCGGCAGTTGAAGGCGTGGCTCGACGAGGGGCGGCCGTTGACCCTGCTGGATACGCGCAATGACTACGAGGTGAAGCTCGGCACCTTCGAGAATGCGCTGCCGGCGGGGGTGGATCACTTTCGCGACTTTCCCGCTGCGGTGGCGAAGCTGCCGGAAGAGCTCAAGGACCAGACCATCGTGATGTTCTGCACCGGCGGCATCCGCTGCGAGAAGGCCGGCCCCTACATGGAGTCGCAGGGCTTCCGCAATGTGCTGCAGCTGGATGGCGGCATCCTCAAGTACTTCGAGGAATGTGGCGGCGCGCATTATCGGGGCGAGTGCTTTGTCTTCGATCAGCGCGTCGGCCTCGACCCGGCGCTGCAGGAATCCGACGCGGCACAATGCTTCAAGTGCCTGTCGCCGCTGACGGCGGAGGAGCAGCGCGATGTGCGCTTCGTTCCCGGCGTGTCGTGCCCGTGGTGCTACCGCAGCCCGGCCGAGCAGGCCGCCGGGCAGCTGCAGCGGCGCAACCAGGCGATCCGCGCGGCGGTGAATCCACTGCCTGGCAGCGTGCCGGCCGAGATGTTCCGGCCGCTGCGCGTGCCGCAGTCCTGCGATGGCCTGTCTGTAGTCGAGACTTTCAGCAGGGTGGTGGGGCATCTGCCCCCGGGCCACTGGGAGCAAGCCTGCCGCGCCGGCGATCTGCTGGATTCGCGCCACCAGGTGCTCGGTGCGCACGACGTGGTGCGCGCCGGCGAGCGGCTGCTGCATCGGCTGCCACAGACCATCGAGCCTGCGGTCAATGGCGATGTCACGGTGCTGCATGAGGACGAGGCGCGGATCGTGCTGAACAAGCCCGCGCCCCTGCCCATGCATCCGGGCGGGCGCTACACACGCAACACGCTGCAGCAGATATTGAACACGGTCTACCGGCCGCAGAAGCCCAGGCCCGCGCACCGGCTCGATGCCAACACCACCGGCATCGTGATCGCGGCGCGCAGCCGGCACTTCGCCGGGCGGCTGCAACGCCAGTTCGCGGAAGGGCGCGTGGAGAAGACCTACCTGGTGCGGGTGCACGGGCATCCGGAGGCCGATGAGTTCCGCTGCGAGGCGCCCATCGGCCGGGAGGCGCGTGTCTCCGGTACGCGTGAAGTGGATGCCGGCGAAGGCGACGCGGCGCTCACGCAGTTCAAGGTGCTGCGGCGACTACCGGACGGGACCAGCCTGCTCGAGGCCCGGCCGCTGACGGGGCGCACCAACCAGATCCGCATTCACTGTGCGCACCTGGGTTTTCCGGTGGTGGGGGATGCGGCCTATCACGGCGGCGATGACCGGCCGCGGCTCACGCTGGACCTGGGCGAACCCGCGCTGTGCCTGCATGCATGGCAGATCAGCTTCTTTCATCCCATCAACGACGCGGCGCTGAGTTTCACCGCCGCGCCGCCGGACTGGGCGAACTGACCCGTTCCCGAACTCCCGCGATCAGCGTTGTGGGCTATGCTTGGGCCACAGAACAACAACGGATCGGGGGTGAACCATGTCATCGTTCAAGCCATGGGCGGCCTGTGCCGCACTGATCGTCCTCGGCGCCCACGCGGCGCCGACATTCGCGCAGGCCAGTTGCGATCGCACCTGTCTGCGTTCCACGCTCGATCGCTATCTCGAGGCCGTCATCAGGAAGGACCCAACGAAGGCACCACTGGCCATCGGTGTGCGGCAGACGGTGAACGCGATCAATATCGCGACCGGCAACAACGTCTGGCAGTCCGTGACCGCGCTCGGCGACCTGCAGCGCAAGTACGTCGACCCCGTGACCGGGCAGGTCGGCTACTTCGGCACGCTCAAGGAGGGAGCGGCGACGGCGATCGTGACGATCCGCCTGCGCGTCGAGAACCGGCAGATCACCGAAGCCGAATGGTATGTGGCCCGCGAGAATGATCCGGGCATGGCTGGTCCGCGCCGCGAGGGCGGGCCGCCGGCCAACAACTTCAATCCGGAATACCTCACGGCGAATCCGCCACCGCAGCGCGTGGTGCCGGCCGCCCAGCGGGTGGATCGTGCGACGCTGATCCGCATCACCGACAGTTACTTCGACGCGATCACCTCGCACGATCACACCGTCGGGTTGGTGCACGAAGGCTGTGCCCGCGCCGAGAACGGTTCGCCGACGCCGGCCGGTGCATTCCTGCCGCCGCTGCCGCGCGCGAATCGGGCGGGCGGGCCGCCGCCGGGCGCAGCGCCTGCTCCGCCCGCGGGTGCGGGCGCCCGTGGCGCGGCGCCGGGGCCTGGCGGCGGCGGCTGCCTCTCGGGCATCGAGAATTTCAACGCGGCGCTGGTCGCGGCACGCCGCATCCCCCTGGTGGACGAGGAAGCGC
>CAYWDZ010000060.1:0-14899 GCA_964456255.1 uncultured Steroidobacteraceae bacterium
TGAAGAAGATGAAGGACCAGGCCATCGTCTGCAACATCGGCCACTTCGACAACGAAATCGATTGCGCGTCGCTGAAGCAGTACACCTGGGAGAACATCAAGCCGCAGGTCGATCACATCATCTTCCCCGACGGCAAGCGCATCATCCTGCTGGCCGAAGGGCGGCTGGTGAACCTGGGCTGTGCCACCGGGCACCCGTCCTACGTGATGAGCTCCTCGTTCGCCAACCAGACGCTGGCGCAGATCGAGCTGTATGCCAACCCGGGCAAGTACCCGGTGGGCGTGTACACGCTGCCCAAGCACCTGGACGAGAAGGTGGCGCGGCTGCAGCTGGTCACGCTGAACGCGAAGCTGACGAAGCTCACGGACCAGCAGGCACGCTATATCGGCGTGAGGCCTGAAGGCCCGTACAAGCCCGATCACTACCGGTACTGATCCAGCACCGAAGTCGGGCCATGACAGCCAGGATCATCGACGGCAAGGCGGTGGCCCGCAAACTGCGCGCCGAGTACGCGGCGCGGGTCGACAAGCTGAAGACCGAGCACGGCGTGCTGCCGGGCATCGCGGTGATCCTGGTCGGTGACAACCCCGCCTCGCAGGTCTACGTGCGCAACAAGGTGACGGCGTGCCGCGAGGTGGGGATCCACTCCGAGCTGTACCACATGCCGGCGGACACACCCGAGTCGCGGCTGCTGGCGCGCATTGATGCGCTCGACGCCGATCCGCATGTGCACGGCATCCTGGTGCAGCTGCCGCTGCCGCCGCAGATCAATGTGGCGCATGTACTCGAGCGCATCGCGGTCCAGAAGGACGTCGATGGCTTCCATCTGTACAACGTCGGCGGGCTCATCACGGGCAACACCGTGTTTCCGCCGTGCACGCCCTATGGCGTGCAGAAGCTGCTCGAGCACGAGCACGTGCCGATTGCAGGGCAGAACGTGGTGGTGGTCGGTGCCAGCAACATCGTCGGCAAACCGATGGCACTGATGTTGATGCAGCAGGATGCCACGGTGTGCATCTGCCACAAGAAGACACGGGATCTGGCCGAGTTCACGCGGCTGGCCGATATCCTGGTGGTGGCGGCCGGCGTGCCCGGCCTCATCAAGGCGGATATGGTCAAGGAAGGCGTGGTGGTGATCGACGTGGGCATCAACCGCATGCCGGATGGTCACCTCGTCGGTGATGTGGACTTCGAAGGCGTCAGCAGGAAGGCGTCACTGATCTCGCCGGTGCCGGGCGGGGTAGGGCCGATGACGATCACGATGCTGTTGCACAACACGATCGTTTCGGCGGAGCGGTCCGTGGGCGTCAAGCCGGCGAATTGAACCTGTGCCGCGGGCACGGTCCGGCGCGGTGGCGCGGACGGAAATCAGGGTGGCGGTGATTGTCGGGTAACGCAGTTGCGCGGTAGGCTCCGGCCCACGGGGTGTATGGGCGGCATTGCAATGCCTTTGCGGCGAGAATCCGCGCCCGGAAGACGAAGGTTACGGGCATCTGCTGGAGCAGCCGCATCAATGAGTTCCCGAAGTGCACCGGCCCGTGGCATCCAGCCGCAATTCACCTGAGCTGGACGCTTTTCTTGCGGCTCCTGACTGGAGCAGCAGGGGCGCGATCCTGGCCAACGTCGCCGCCCATGTGGTGGCCGCCGGCCCCGCGGCGATCTACCGCCTCATCGTCCCGGCGATCATGGCGCGCTACAACGTCACTGCGGTCGAAGTCGGCTACATGTTCTCGATCGCTGCGGTGTGTACGGGGGTGTGCGCGATCCTGGTTGGCATCAATGCCAGGCGCATGAATTTCCGGCGGGTGTGCACCGCTGCTACCGCGATCCATGTGGTGGGGGCGCTCACCAGCATGTTTGCGCCGACCTTCTCCATCCTGCTGTTCGGGCGGGCACTTTCGGCCTGTTCGGATGGTGTGTTGATCTGCGCAGCCAATGCGGCCCTGGCGCGATCCAGCCAGCCGACCCGCAACTGGACCTGGTGTGCCGTGGCCGTCGGGCTGACCGGGGCCATCGGCAATGCCGTCGTCGGGCGCTTGATTCCGCTCTACGGAATGGAAGCGGCCTTCCTGATCGTTGCAATGCTGGGCCTGGTCGTGCTGCCAACCCAGCTGTTCATTCCGGGATTGCGCCCGCCCGCTGGCGTCGCGATGCCCGTGACGGTCCGCGAGGCGCCTTTCAAGGCCATTGCCTATGCGCTGAGTGGCCGCACGGGCATGTTGTTGATGGGGATGATCGTGCTGTTCACGGTGGGCTCCGGGATGCTCAGTCCATTCGATGCGGTCATCGGAACCAATGTGGGCCTCAGCATTCCGGAGATTGGCGACATTCGAGGCACGGCGTTTGCCGTGGCCACGGCCGTGCTGTTCTTCGGCCTGTGGCTGGGCGACAGGGTGGGGTGCGCCTGGCCCTTCCTGATTACGGGAATGCTGGTGGCCATATCGGACGGTGCAGTCGGCACGGCCGGCACGGCGACGATCTTTGCCATTGCGATCATCGTCGGCGATGCGGCGCACCGGCTCAACGGGCCCTACTATGCTGCGGTGCTGGCGCGCCACGACCGCAGCGGAAGCCTCAATGGTGCGGCCATCGCCTTCGTGAACGTGGGGTTGGCAATCGGACCGGTCGTCGGAGGTCACCTGCGCGAAGCCACAGGGTCCTATGCCATGGTCGGCCTGTCTTCGATGACACTGGGGCTGGTGGGTTTCGGGATCATGGCGATGATGGCATTCAGGCAGGAACGAGTACCTGTGAAGATCCATGAGTAGTCACGGTCTCCAGCAGATCCTTGGCAATGCCCGGGAGGCGCAGCTCGCGGCGGGCGATCACTATCTTGTCGGCATCTGTGGCACCGGCATTCCAGACGAACCCATCATTGCCGCAGGCGCCCGGCCCAGCGCCATGCTGCTTCGTTGCGAAGAGCCGGCGCCGCTGGCCGAGCAGTATCTCGATGCGGGTGAAGAGCCCGCCATGCGCAGTCTGTTCCAGCAGATCTGCGATCCGGCCGCGCCGGCGCCGGGGCTGGTGCTGCTCGGGCCGCCCTACGCGCAACTGGCTTCTATCATCGAGGAAATCCGCAGGTCCGGTGACGTGGCGCATGCCAGCCCGACCTTCTATTACGAGCTGCTGGCGATCCAGAGCCAGGCCAACCGCAGCTTTGCGATCGAACGCACGGCCGCACTGGCCGCCCGGGTCGGCAGCCTGACCGGCATCGCGCCAACCGCCGAGCGGTTGGCCATGGCAATCGGACAGACCAATGCGCGACGGATCGTGATGCAGAGATTCATCGCGCTGCGGCGGCAGGCGCCCGTCCTCAGCGGTGTGGATGCATTTCGTGTGCTGATGGCGGCAAGGACGCTGCCGTGTGCGGATTACACCGATCTGCTTGCCGGGCTGGTTCAGTCCCTGAGGCCGGACAACTCGCTGGCGGGCCGGCCTCGCGTGCTGCTGCTGGCCTCGACCGCGCTGGATCATTTTCGGGCGCATGAAGCGATGGAACAGGGCGGCGCGTTGATTGTGGCCGAGGATGACCCTTGCGGTTCGCGCGCCGCGGTGGAGCCGATCCCGCAGACCGGCGATCCGCTCGCGGCTATTGCCGAACACACCCACCGGCATTGCACGGGCCAGCATGTCTACCCGCGCGAATCCCGTCTGGGCTGGTTCCACGAACAGGCTGGCAAGCCCGATATCGACGCAGTCATCATTTATGCCGAGCATCCGCATTTCGGATGGGATTTCCCGGGCATCTGCGAATTCCTGCGAGCGCACGGCAAGAGGTGGCTGGTCGTGCATGCCGACGCCCGCACCCGGCAGGGCTTTGACGCTGTCGTTGAGCAGGTGGCCGCTTTCGTCGCGGCCTTGCCGGGGAGCCGCCGGTGAGCGGTGCGGAGGCAGAGCGTCGCGGAGCATCCGGAAGATCGAAGAACGATCTGGCCTGCACGCCGGAGATTCGCGGGGCTCAAAAGGCCTGGTTTGCCGATCTGCGCACAAGGGTTGCCGCAGGCGAGCCTTACGTCTACACGGATGCGTTCGGCCCGCACGAGATTCTGGAAGCCTTCGATCTGCCGCATGTCATCAATGAATGGTGGTCGGGCATCGTTGCGGCGCGGCGGCAGTCCGCGCATTACTTCGACTTCCTCGAGCAGCGCGGCTTCCATGCCGGGCTGGAACGCTACACCGCGCTCGGGCTAGCCAGCGTACTCGATCGCGACCATCCCGAGCCGCCGTGGGGTGGCCTGCCCAGGCCGGCATTCATCTGCGGTTCGCTGATGTCCGCGCGCCCGTTCGCGGCGGCGCGCTGGCAACTGCTGGCCGAGGCATGGGATGTCCCCGCCTTCATTCTGGAAACACCTTCTGCCGGCAGGCCCATGCCCACACGCTGGTGGGAAAGCTCACGGCACGGGTGGGAACAGCTGTATCCCACGTGGCAGCTGGATCGCATGACTGGTGTGTTCCGGGACCTGATTGCATGGTGCGAACGAGCCACCGGGCGCAGGTTCGACCTGGACAGGCTGCGCGAAGTGATGGCCCGCGCCAATCGCCAGCAGCAATACTTCGAGGACATCCGCAATGCCATCGTTGCCGGCAAGGTGCCGGTGAGCCTGTCGGAACAGCTCGGCAATGTGATGACCATCCAGTGGCGGCGCGGCAGCGAATGGGCCACCAATGCCGCGAAGCAGTTTCGCGACGAGGTGTTGCAGCGAACCGCAGCCTCGCAGTGGATCTGCCCCAACGAGCGCTTTCGCCTGATGTGGCATGGCGCGGGGCTGTGGCAGAACACCAGCTTCTATCGCGCCTTCGAAGAGCAGTATGGCGCGGTATTCGTGCGCTCGATGTACATGTCGATCGCCATCGACGGCTATCCGCGCTACGGCAATGATCCGGTGCGCGCGCTGGCCTCGCGCTACTGCGGCATCGGCCTGGGCAGCTTCGAATGGGATATCCATGACGCCCGACTGCATCGCGTGGATGGTGTGGTTGCAGCTGCTGGAACGGTGAACAGCCGGGTGCGCTCGGCGTTCGAGCGGGCGGATCTGCCGCTCCTGGTGCTCGATGTCGACCTGGTCGACGGGCGCACCTGGGACGAAGAGGCCGTGCAGCGGCAGATGGCCGAATTCATCGAACAGCGGCTGGCGCCACGCAGGAGCGCGGGGGCAACGCCGTGATGGTGGGTCTGCTTCACGCGGCAAGAGCCGGCGCAGCCATGGCCTGCGCGGCCATGCTGGGTGCGTGTGGTGCTCCGGCCTCGAAGTCGGGCGAGCAGGTGGCAAGCCCTGTGACGATGATTCCCCTGCCCGAGTTGCCGCAAATCCTTCCAAAGATGCATTGCACGGAACTGGCGGCGATGGACTTCACCCGCAACTCGGCCGCGCGCACTTCGATCGAGTCCGCCGCGATTGAAGCGGCGAGTGCGGGGCGGGCGGAGTTCTGCCTGGTGAAAGGCAGGGTCGCGCCGCAGATCGGTTTCGAACTGCGCCTGCCGACCAGCGGCTATACCGGTCGTTACCTGCAGGGCGGCTGTGGTGGCAACTGCGGCTCCATCGGCAGCAGTCTGGCGCCAGCCTGCACGAATCAGCATGCCTATTCCGGCGCCTTCGCGGTCGGCTTCAATGATGCGGGCCATGGCGGTGCGGCACTGGATGCGCTGTGGGCCACCAATCGCGGCCTGCTGGAAGACTTTGCGCATCGCGGACCTCATGCGGCCTCGGTCGCGGCAAAGGCCATCATCACGGCGTTCTACGGCGAAGCGCCGCGCCATTCCTATTTCGATGGCTGTTCGAACGGCGGTCGCGAGGCGCTGCAGATGGTGCAGCGCTATCCGGATGCCTTCGACGGCGTGATCGCCGGCGCCAGCGCCTACACCATGCTGGAGAAGGTCGAGCGCTATCTGTGGGAAGACAAGTACGGCTTCGACGAGCACGGCACGCTGGTGTTCACGCCGGAAGCCGGCGAGTTGCTGCACCGGGCCGTGATGGAGGCCTGTGACGGCCGGGATGGGCTCGTCGACGGTCAGATCGATGATCCGCGCCGCTGTGATTACGATCCCGTACGCCTGCAATGCAAGGCTGGTGAAACCGGCGGCAAATGCCTGACAGCCATGCAGGTGCAGACCGCGCGCGCCTTCTATGATGGTCCGCGCACAGCCGACGGCAAGCGCCTGTTCCAGGGGGGCGAACCCTATGGTGCCGAACTGACATGGGGAACGCGCTCGGCCTTTGCCTATGCCGGGCGCCCGGCAGCCGAGGGCTTCGTGCGGTACTTTCTTCCCGAAGGCGCGGCAATACCTGATTTTCGCGCCGAGGACTGGGAGTTCACTGCAGCGAGCCTGCGTCGACTGCAGTCAGCGGACCATCTGCTCGACGCCAAGGACGCCGATCTGTCGGCCTTCCGCGCGGCCGGCGGCAAGCTGATCATGTGGCAGGGGGCGGCCGATTACGCCGCGGGACCACGCGCGATCTTCGAGTACTACCACGCACTGCGAGCCTTCTCCGGCGGAACAGCGAAGGCACGAGAGTTCGCACGTCTGTTCCTGATACCCGGTGTCTACCACTGTCGCGGTGGCTACGTGCCTTATGAAGAAGACCTGCTCGGCGCGATGGTGGTCTGGGTCGAAACGGGCGCCGCGCCAGACAGCGTGGAGGCTGCAGCCATCCTCGAAGACGGTACCCTCCGGCGCCGCCCCGTATACGCCTATCCCACGGTCACGCGTTATTCAGGCAGTGGCGATATCAATGATGCGGCAAGCTTCGTGGGCGTCGAGCCGGACAGCCCGCCTGACGATCGATGGGACTGGCTCGGTACGTTCACCGCAGATCTGCCACCATCCTGATTCATCCGCGCCTGCTGGAAACCACACCTGCTCATGCGACCCCTCGAAGGATTCCGGATCATAGACCTGACCCACGCGCTGGCCGGGCCGTTCTGCACCTACCAGCTGGCGATGCTGGGCGCCGACGTCATCAAGATCGAGAACCCCGGGGTGGGTGATGATTTTCGCGCCATGTCGAAGCTGACCTTCGATTCGGTCAACAGCGGCAAGAAGTCGGTGACCCTCAACTTCAAGAATCCGGGCGCGCTGCAGGTCCTGGCGCGCTTGTGCGAGCACGCGGACGTGCTGGTCGACAACTTCCGTCCGGGCACGGCGGCCAAGTTCGGCATCGACTGGGACAAGGTCCGGCAGTGGAATCGCAAACTCATCTGGTGTTCGATCAGCGGCTTCGGGCTGGAAGGGCCCTGGCGCAGCAAGCCGGCCGTGGAATGGTCAGTGCAGGCGGCATCGGGCCTGAGCGACAGTTATCTCCCGGATGACGCAGACCCGCGCGATCTGGGCCTCGGGATTCTGGATCTCAGCACCGGCCACGCGGCTGCCACCTCGATCCTGGCGGCGCTGCTGCAGCGTTCGCGCAGCGGCGCAGGCCAGCGCATCGATGTCGCCATGCTCGATGTGGCCCTGAGCCTGCTGGCCACGCGGATTCCGGTCAAGGGGCCCAGCGCATTCGGGCGCCGGCCTGCGGTCGGGCGCTTCAAGGCCCGTGATCAGCGGCTGTTCGTGATGGGTGCGCATCAACGCTGGTTCGCGGCCTTGTCACAGGTGCTTGGTGCTCCATCCCTGATCGATGATCCACGGTTTTCCACCCAGGAGGCGCGGCAGCAAAACCGGGATGCCTTGCGCAGCGAGATCGAACTGCGCCTGGCAGCCAGGACAGCCGCGGAATGGGAAGATCTGCTGAATCAGGCCGGCGTACCGGCTGCCGAGGTGCGCCAGTTGCAGCACGTGGTTGCGAGCGAACATGTCAGGCAGCGCGATTTTCTGCATGCGGTCGGCGTATCCGGGACCGACGAGAAACTCAATGTCAGCGGTTTGCCCTACCGATTCGTCGGCCAGCATCTGGATCCACGGCTGCCCGTGCCCGCCCTGGGCGAACATACGGTGGCGGTACTGGCGGACGCGGGCTATTCAGCAGACGAGATCACTGCACTGGGCGCAGCGGGCATAACCTAGTCCGCGGCCGGCGCCACGGACATCTTCATCTGCATGTTCATCTTCATGCTCGTCGCCGCTCCGCCCTGAGCCGGTGCGCTGATGTTGCTGCCGCTGTTGATCTCCATCGTCATGACGGGCGTCAGCTTGTGCAGGTCGATGATCAGCTTTCCCGAACCCGCAGAACTGCTTGAGCCCGTCACGGTTTCGGCACCGGCAACAGTACCCAGGTCCGGTATGCCCTGCGTCATCCTGGCATCGAGCTCAACCCGGCTCCCGGTGCGCGAACGCAAGGTGAATTCCTGGGTCTGAACCACGGTGGCCCCCGCCACCGTCATGCGCGATTCCACCTTCCAGCGCGCGCCGACCCCGACGGCTTCCTCGGGTAGCGGCTGCACGGTTTCATTCTGGTCCCCGAGCAGGTCGTTCATCACCTGGGAGGCTGCGGCGGGCATGGCCCCGTCGGGCATCGAGATGCCCGTTTCGAGCGTGCGGCCGCGGGTATCGGTGCGATACCAGCCCTTCATCTGCGATTGCATCGCGAGGGTCCGGCTGAGAAGGGCCTGGTCGCCGGCCCCGCCGGCCCGGGACAAGTCAGCCTCGGCGGAGTGCGTGTCGAATTCGATCCGCGCGGAGCCATCCGCGGCCACATCCGTGACCCGCACGTTCATGGTCGAGCGCACTGGCGGGACCTGCATGACGGGAACCATCTGGCCGTTCACTTCCTGCGACATCCCCATGGCCATCTCCATGGTCACGCGTTCGGATTGCCCGGCGGTGAACTGGTAGCGCAGCGGGGCGCGTGGCTCGGCGCCGTAATCCAGTATCAGCAGCGTCGACTGGGCCTGCGCGGCCGTGCAGAGACACAGCAACGCAGCAACACGAATCAGCAGGCGCGTCATGGTCACTCCTCCCTGAGATATGGCGCAGGAGCCTAGCACGGCGGTCGCGTCCTGCGCTGTCCGCCCCCGATTGCCTGCCGTGGCGGCTACGGAACGTCGACCAGGATGCATCTCGGGGCGAGCGGATTTGCCCGCAGGCCGCACTGGAGGTAGCCTCCAGCACCACATCACGCGGGAAATGCAGTTGGGGGTAAGGCTATGCGGAACAGATCCCGGTCGGTCATCGTGTCGTGCTGCGCAAGCGCCCTGGTGGTGCTGGCGCTGGGAGCTTCCCTGCAGGCCACTGCCCACCACTCCTTTGCGGCTGTCTACGACATGAAGGAAACAGTGACCGTCAAGGGCACGATCAACAAGGTGCGGCTTACCAACCCGCACTCCTGGTTCTACATCGATGTGAAGGGTGAGGACGGCAAGGTTTCGCAATGGGCGTTCGAGGCGGGCACGCCCAGCGGGATGATCCGCAACGGCTACAAGTCGAGCATCATCAAGAGCGGCGACACGGTCACGGTCACGGGCTATCACGCGAAAGACAAGTCCCAGAACATGGCCATGCTGAAGGAACTCATCACGGCCGACGGGACGGTGTACGGGCTGTTCGGGCCGCAGCAGTCGCCCGGGGCGCAATGACATCGCTGGGGTCCGGGGGGCAGATGCACATGAACGTTTCACGACTCGGGGCGGTGGCACTCTGGGCACTTGCACCCCTGGCACTCGCGGCCGCTCCGGAAGTGGCCAAGGCACCCGCTGGCCCGGTGCCGCGAATGGCAGACGGTCACCCGGATCTGTCGGGAGTCTGGTGGGGCGGTGGCGACGTCGGCAGCAGTGGTTTGCGCCTGCCGCCTCGCAATTCGAACGCGCCCACCTACAACAGCCTCATGAAGCCGGAGGCGGTTGCGGCGGCCGCCAAGCTCAGCGACAAGGACGACCCGACGCTGCGCTGCGCACCCGTCGCATTTGGCACGTTGAGCGTGCGGCTGTGGAATGTCGGTGCCGTCGGCCAGATCATCGCCACGCCGAAGATGATGGTGTTCATGTCCGAGACGTTTCACGCCTATCAGCTCGTCCCGACGGACGGCCGGCCACATCGCGAAGACCAGCCACCGACCCAGCGAGGCGATGCCGTGGGGCACTGGGAAGGCGATACCTTTGTCGTCGATGTCAGGAACTTCACCGATGACACCTGGATGTTTGCCGAGGGGCGCGTGTCACAGCATTCGGAAGAACTGCACATCGTCGAGCGCTACCGGCGCCTCGACGCGAACACGCTCGAGATCGAGGCCGTCGTCGATGATCCAAAGGTGCTGAAGAGCCCCTGGACGGTCCCGAAGCAGACGCTCACGCTTGCGCCGTTTGACCAGCTGCTGTCGCTGAACTGCGCTTCCGTGGAAGCCGACGCGATGATCCAGAGCGCGAGCCAGCCGAAGTAGCGCGCGACGGAATCCGGCTACGCCTGCACCAGGCCCATTGGCGTGCCGAAGCTGAAGCCCGGGAAAGCCGCCTCGGGTCTGCCCCCCAGGTGATCGCGCACCAGCTCGCCGAGCACGTTGCGGAAGTCGGTGGTGACCGCAAGATCGCGCCCCTCGAACAGTTGCTCCGGCTCCATGCCCGGCCACTTGCCGTACACCTGGCCACCGGCAACCGCACCGCCGAGCAGCAGCATCGCGCTGCCATGGCCATGGTCCGTGCCCTGATTGCCGCTCTCGGCCGCCGTGCGCCCGAATTCGGTCATGGTGACCACGACGATGTCGGACATCATCGAACCCATGTCGCGCGAGAACGCCGCCAGCGAACTGCCCATTTCGTTCAGCAGTTGCTGCAGCGTGATCTGCTCGTTGGTGTGTGTGTCCCAGCCGTTCATGTCGGCGAAGGCGACCTCGACGCCAACGTTCGCCTTGATCAGCTGTGCCAGCTGGCGCATCTTGCGGCCGAAGTCGCCGACGTACTGCGCGCCCGCCACTGGCTGGTAGGGCTGCTTCAGGATGGCATCGATCATCCTGGCCGCTTCAAAGGTATCCCGGCCCTGTTCCTTCAGAGTGCCGTCAGTGGCCGCCGCATACATGTTCTCGAAAATTGCGGCGGCTTCCGGGTTCTTCACCTGGAACTTGGTCAGGTCATTCACCGCCACTGCCGGGTGATTGCCGCGCAATGACAGCGGCAGATCCGTGCTCAGCGCCACCGCACTCAAGGGAGACGCAGTGCTTGCAACCGGCAGCGCCCGGTTCAACCAGCCGTCAGTGGTCTTTGCGCTGGCCATGCCGGATTCCATGAAATCCTGCGCGTCGAAATGCGAGCGCGACGAGTCAGGCGAGCCGGCCGCGTGCACGATCGCGAGCTGGCGCATGTCCCACAGCGGCTTCAGCGCCTGCAACTGCGGGTGCAGCGCAAAGCGGCCGTCCAGATCGATCGACAGGTTGTTGTTCTGCGATACCAGCCCGCTGGAAAGCAGAATCGACTGCGTGGAATTGGGAACGGCTGGTGCCTGGATGCCCTGGGGCGGCGCGATCGCGATGCTGGGCCGCAGCTGGTAGTAGCGCTTCTCGAAGAAGGGCACGACGATGTTCAGGCCGTCCGCGGCGCCGCGCTGCAGGATCGAGATCAGGACCTTGCGCCGCTGGTTGCCCTGGGCTGCCCGGACCACCCAGCCGGGCGCCATCCCGAGACCGATGGCCAATCCGGCATTGCGCAGGAAGACGCGTCGGTTGTTCATGGCTACCTCTTCTGGAAGTCGGGTGAACCGATCAGCGCGGTGGCGATCAGGGCCGGGGCGGGGGCCGAGTCACCGGCGGTCTTCTCGACTGCTGCTATCGATTCCGGCGATGCCTCGACGCCGGTCAGCGCAACCATCGAACGACGAAAGTCTCCTTTGATGATCGCGCTGGGCTCGATCTGTACCCCGGAGATCTGCCCGGCGACCAGGGAAGAGGCGAAGTTCATGCGGCCGATCAGCCCGACGGAATTGGCCCAGGATTCGCTGGTGACGGGATACCCGGTGGGCTCCGCTTTGCCATACAGCGGCTGGCCAAGATCCGCGATGCGCTGCGCGACCGCTGTCGTATCGGTCATGTCGGCGTCCAGCGCGCGCAACGAGCTGGCCACCATTTCGAGCGGCGATTTCACCTTGGAGCGCCACGAACCCTGGGACAGGAACTCCTTCGACAGCAGCATGGTCTCCATCACGGCGCGCAGGTCGCCATCGGTCTTCAGGAACGTGTCGGCCATGCGCTCGACCAGCGCCGGCGGCGGATCGTCGGCAACGAAGCGCTGCGCGAGCTGCTGCGAAATGTGGTGCGCAGTGGAGGGGTGGCGCGCCAGCAGGTCGATCACCTGCACGCCTTCCTGTTCCCCACCGCCACGCGCAATGGTGTGGCCCAGTACGGTCTTTTCTGCGCGGTCGTGGTATTGCGGATTGAACTGGAATTCACCCACGCGGCTCGGGTCGAAGACCGTCCAGCCGGTGAAGACCCGCGCCACGTTGACTACATCCTGCTGCGTGTAACCGCCACCGACACCAAGCGTGTGCAGCTCCAGGATCTCGCGGCCGTAGTTCTCGTTGATGCCGGGCAGGCGCAAGGCACTGCCCGCTGCGGCGAGCTGCAGCTGTTGTGGCGACGGCGCCTGTGACTGGTAGTTGTCCAGGTACATGAGCATGGCCGGATGACGCGCCGTGGCCAGCAGCATGTCGCGGAAGCGGCCCAGCACGTAGGGACGGATCGCATCGCGCTCGTAGCTGGGCAGCAGCATGCGCAGCGCTGTCTTGGTGATCGGAACGTTGGTCGAGACATTGAAGTGGTTGAACCAGAAATCGACCAGCACTTCCTCGAGCTGGCGGTTGGAAAGCACCGCGCGCTGCAGCTTGGCTTCGATCAGCTCATTCACCACTCCCTGCTGGGGATTGGCCACGAGCACGGCCTGGCGCTTGTACGGGGCTGGCAACAGCTGCGCACCCTGTGCGCCGACCGAGCGATACAGGCGCGTGCGGGTTTCCGGATCCAGGGCGGTAATCAGCGCGGTCTTTTCGTCATCGGTGCCATGGCGCAGCACATTGAGTTGATCCGGCGTCAGCAATTCGGAGAGTGGAGGACTCAACTTGCGTCGCTGGTCGGCAGCCTGCCGTTGGATCATTTCCTGCTGCGCCTGACGGGCGGCGTCCGCTTCGCGCTTGTACTCGGGCAGATCAGCAACCGCCTGCTCTGGCAAGCCCTGCAGGACCTGGGCACGCTGCTCGGCAGTGAGTGATTTCAGGATCTCGCGGCGCTGGTCCTGCGTGGCAATGCTGGAGCGCAGCAGGATCATCTTCTCCGCCGGCAAGGCCTGCATCATGTTCACGCTGGTCAGTCCCACCAGCTGCAACTGCGGCCCCTGGGTATTCTCGATCAGCTGCCAGGTCGGCAACTCCAGCGTAGGCATCGTCTTGAGGCGCGCCTCGAGCACCGGGTCTTCGGGCACCCTGGCCGGTTCGAGCTGCTGCTGGATCCACTTCTTCACGCCCATGCGGCGGACTGCATCAACATCCCCCGGCCGCGGGCCAAAGGCCAGCCGGTTCAGAACATGCAGTACCTGCTGATCGGATGAAAGCTTGGCGTTGAATTGGCCGGCCGGGTCGCCAGACATGGCGAGGGTGGCCGCGAGCAGGGTGGCGATTCCGCTGACGAGTCCCACGGGTTTCATCTTGAATCCCCTCGTTTTGTGCAGCCTCGGATACTACCCCTGGGACGGAGGCCGCGTATGAAAGCTTGGTAAGCAAGGCGAAAAGCGACTTTCGGGCGCCCGGGCCACGCCTATACTTGGCCCCGCCGGGTCACGTCGCATACAGCGGAAGTATCGGAGGCGTCGGATTCCCATGAACTCAAGAGTAGTGCTGGCCGCGTTGCTGGCCGCCAGCCTGGTGCACGCAGCTGACAGCCCGCCCGCCCCGGTGAACGGGTCGCCACCGCTGGTCACACTGGACGCCACGTGGACTTTCATGGGCAACGGCGGCCCGCAGGCACTGCCCGGCCGCTGCGAGCTGGGCATCGACCGCGAAAGGTCGGAGCCGGGAACGCCGCTGTATTCGGCGCGCTGCACGAACACGGCGCAGCCTTCTTTTGGTGGCGCGCGGACGCGATTCGACGTGGCGCCGTATCGCGGCAAGCGCGTGCGCGTGTCGGCCCAGCTCATGGCCTCCGGCATCCAGAGCGTGGCCGATCCGCGCTATCCGAACGTCGCGGGTGAGGCCGGCCTGTGGATCAGTGTGGGAACGCCGCGCACCGGAGCGAAATCCGATCGCATGCAGAACCGGACGATCAAGGGGTCGACCGGCTGGGAGACCCGCGACTTCGTGGTGGACATTCCCGCAGACGCCGGCAACTTGCTGGCCGGCTACTGGATGCAGGGCCAGGGTCAGGTGTGGATGCGGGACCTGAAAGTCGAGGAAGTGCCGCTCACCGTCGCCGTCAACTTCGACCTCAACGGGCTGAGGCCCGATGCGATACCGGCGCTGTCGCTGGCTCCCGTGTCGGAGCCGCGGCCCACCGACCATTTCCTTCCACCACCAGACCGGTGGCTGGCCATGGGCGAGCAGAACTTCGAGCTCTGTGATGCCGGCATCGATGCAAAGCTGCTGGCAGCCGGGCAGCGCAACCTGTCGATTGCCTGCAGCGTTCCCGTCAGGGTCAACCTGCGGCATACGTTCGAAGCCCAACCCTGGTGGGGCAAGCGCGTGCGCCTGTCGGCATGGATGAGGACCCAGAATGTGGAGCCAAAGACGGATGGTGCCGGAGGGCCGGGCGCCCTGCTGTTTCTCTCCACCACGGCTGATTCCAACGCCGTGATCTACAACGCCACGATGACCGGGACCACCGACTGGACCTACCAGGAGATCGTCATCGATATCCCGGCGGGGTCGCTGGCGCCCTATATCCCGATGGGCCTGACGCTGAACGGCACTGGCCAGGTGTGGGTGCGCGATCTCAAGTTCGAAGAAGTCTCGCATGACACACCGGTCTCGCTGATGCCACGGCCATCGCGCCAGGGAAAT
>CAYWDZ010000061.1:0-14624 GCA_964456255.1 uncultured Steroidobacteraceae bacterium
GGCAGTCATCGCAGGTCTTGGTTTCAGTCTTGCGCTCCGTATGCGGATAGTGCGGCGCGAAGGCCTGGCTGCTGTAACCAGCGGCCGAAATGGGCGCCTGCTGCGTGTAGATCTTCTCGCGGCTTGAATTGGTCGACGAGAGCACCAGCGCCGAACTCGAACGCACCGGCGCCACCCTGCCTCCGGCGGCGGTCTCGC
This sequence comes from uncultured Steroidobacteraceae bacterium, assembly GCA_964456255.1. Lineage (GTDB taxonomy): Bacteria > Pseudomonadota > Gammaproteobacteria > Steroidobacterales > Steroidobacteraceae > ZC4RG30. Next base: position 199 of record CAYWDZ010000061.1, read on the forward strand.
GCCTGCCGAGCATGAAGATGTCGTCGCGCGCGACCTGCGGGTTGTAGGTGGCGTAGTTGCGCGTCTCCCCGCCCTCGAAATGGTGGCGTTCGGTCTTCCAGTTGGCCTCGATGGGCAGGTGGCAGCCAGCGCAACTGGTGGTCCACGAGGTGTGGCAGCCATAGCACTCGAGCTTTTCCTCGGGATGTGCCAGTTCGGCATCCTTCGCGGCAGCGCCCCACGCCAGCGTGCCGGTATTCGTGCTCATGAGCTTCGCGCGCGCCGCCTTCTCGTTGTAATGCGCATTGCCGGGAGTCACGGAATCCTTGACCAGGCTCATGCGCCACTCGAGCTGCGGGTCGAGCATCGAGCGCTGGTAGAGCTCGCCATCCTTCCATTCGAAGCGCCGCCGTCCATCCGGCGTGCGCAGCGCCGTCATGTCGGTGCCACCACCGAGCGCGTTCGCGCCGGAGGTGTACAGGCTGGGATAGCCTCTGGCCGTCCCGTGACAGTCCTTGCAGTCGACCTCGACGGCCGAGGCGACCTCGCCATGCAGATGGCCGTCGCCGTGGTTGTCCTGCGCAAAGTGGCAATCCACGCAGTGCATGCCGACATCCACATGCACCGACGAGAGATGCACCGCCTTGCTGAACTTGCCCGGATCATCGTCGGCGACGATTGCGTTGTCCGCATCCAGCAGGTTGCCCTGGCGATCGCGCTTGTACACGGCGCGGAAGTTCCAGCCGTGCCCGTGGTAGTCGGCGAACTGGGTGTCCTGCAGCGTCGGATTCAGCGACGAGACATTGGCCAGGAAATCCAGGTCCCCCCAGTTGCCGCGCGGCGCGGCCCCTTCCGGGTTGCGATCCAGCACGGCGCGCGTCTTCGCGTCGTCCGGATACTGCTGCTTCTGCGGCCACATGCGCGGCGCATCGGCCTCGTAGTCCCACATGGTGTAGCCGAGGAACGTGTTCATGAACATGTTGGGCTGGTGCATGTGGCAGACCATGCACTGGCTGGTCGGCACGGCACGCGTGAACACATGCTGCAGCGGATGCCCCGGCTTGTCCTTCGCGATGACCGGGTCGGCGGTCTGCGTGAGGCCGCCGTGCCCGGCCGCGGCGTAGGGACCCGAGTGCCGCGGATCACGGTCGTTGGCATACACGACGTGACACGAGGAACAGCCCGAATTGCGGTAGTCGCCGGGCTGGTCATTGGTGCCCATGAACCAGGCCAGCGGATCATTGAGGCGCGTCTTGGTGATGTTGATCACCGGCACCGCGATCCTGGCGCCGGTGCCGGGACCACGATTGGACTGCCGCACATCCGGCCGGCCCGGTTCCTCGACGCGTTGCTGCTGGCCAGTGGAATTGGGCAGGCCCGTCTCGGGGAACAGGTTGGAGATGTTGCGCCCGCCACGCTCGAACACGCGGAAGATGTCCCCCGGTTTGATCGTCTCCCACGACGGCAACGGCAAGATCTGCGGCAGGATGGACGCATCGCGCGCCGCGGCCAGCTTGTCCTCGGGCAGCAGCGGCCCCTTGAGGATCGCGGCATTGCCGTCGCGGTCGTACGACTCGCCGAGCAGGTAGTTCTTCGTGTCGAGGATGCCATTGTTGTAGGCGGCTCCACCCCACAGCATGGTGCCGGTGGAATGCATGCTGCGGACCGCCGCCTCGATCACCTCCATGTGGCAGGCACCGCAGGCCTCGCGCGCGATGCGGTAGTCGGACGGATTGATGAAGCGGATGAACTCGGGACTCTCGCGGTTCAGCAGCGTGTAGGTGCGCTCGGGGTTGGCGCTGGACGGGAAATGCCACTCGTCCGGGAAGCGCGGCAACACATGCGCCGCCCGCAGCGTCGCATCGTAGGCGCTGGTTCCCGGCGCAGTGCCGGCCGGCAAGGCCACCGCGGCGTTGCCGCCGTGGCAGTCCGCGCACCCGAGCTGGATGGCGGGGTTCTGGTGCATGGTGCGGGCATCGCTGGCGGTGTGGCAGCTGGTACAGCCGACGCTCGCGGCCCGCGCCGCCTCGGCCGTTTGCTCCCGTGGCGCATTGGGCGCGGCCTGGCCGGAACTGTCTTCTGCCTGCGATGCTGCCCACACCCACACTACGGGCCCGGCCAGCAGCACCGCTGCCAGCACCATCCGCGCGATCGACCTGCCTGACGTGACTGGCATCGTTCCCGCCTCAATATGCCAACAGGACGTTGAACAACAGATACCCCGGATCCTGTCCCGGGAACAGGGCATCGAAGCCCTTGCCCGAGACGAGCCGTGCGTACGAAGAACGCAGCACGATGTTCTGCGACATCAGCGGCCGCCAGGTCAGGGCCAGCGAAACATCCGTGCCCACGTTGCGGCCGATGGGCGCCTGGTTGCGCGCCGCCTCGAGCACCGCGGTGCTGACAAAGCGCAGCGTGTTGGCATTGAACGAGACGCGCAGGGTCGGCAGCACATCCAGATCCACGCCCATCCCGGCCAGCAGGAGGCCCGGATTGGTGAAGTTGGACTGCCCCTCATCGCGCGAGGAACGCAGGCTGGCGAGCACACTGTTGCGGCCCGACAGCGCCACGCGCCCACCGCCTATCACCGGCACCGCTTGGCGGATCCAGTAGCTGGTGTCGGCGCCGGCGAACTGCGGGTTCTCCAGGATCGCGTCGAACCCGTGGTCATGCCGGTCGTAGGGATTACTGTCACCGCTGCCGTACAGCAGCGACAGGCGCGGCCGGATCCAGTCGAAATCCATCGACAATTCCAGCGCCGCGAACGCAGCGGAAACATCGACGCTGTCGGCCACGAAGGCATTGCCGCGCGGCTGCCGGCCGAATGCGCCGTAGATCGAGGTGGTGGCGTTCCAGCGCCCGAAATGGCCGTCGCCGCTGTATCCGAGATAGGCCACATCGTAGGTGCGCGGCACCTGCCGCCCGAACCCGGCCGGCCGCTCGATGAACCCGTTGGCGTCGTAGTGCACCCGGTCCTCGCGGTTGTGGCTCACCGCGATGCTGGCCTGCGACGTGAAGCCCGGCACGGGCAGGTCCTGCCAGTAGTAGTTGGCGATCAGCACATCGTTGTGGCGCAGTGAGCGGATGTCGTTGAGCCCGCTGTTGGTGTCCTTCTCGATCAGGCGGAAGTACGCGAGGTTGTACTGGCGCCGGTTGTTGTCGCGGTTGCCGAACAGGCGGATGCCCAGCTGGCTGTCCTGGAACAGGAACCCGCGGAAATCGGATGTGAAGGGCTGGATGCCGATGCGCAGGCTGTCGAAGTCGTAGCGCGTCGACACATTGCGCAGGTGCCGGTCCACGAATGCCGCCTGGATTCCGACATGCGCGTCGTTGCGGACCCGGCCATCGCGCGGATCCGGGTTCACACCAGACAGTTCCTGCAGCTGCAAGTGGTTGAAGCTGAAAGCCGGAGTGAAACGGAATTCCCACTCCGGCGGCATGAACACGGTGTCGCCCTTGTAGAGCACAAACTCGACCGCGAGGGTTTCCAGCAGCGCGCTCTGGTCGGCGCCACCGAACACATCCAGGCTGCCCGGATCCTCGCTCGATGCACCACCCACTGCGGTGGGAACATCGCGGTTCTCGTACACGGTGTCGGCCACCACGCCCAGATTGAAGAACCACGCTTCGTGTCCCTCGACATGGATGGGCTTGTCGGCCTTCAGCAGGTTGCGGTTGTACGGGTCATACCAGCGATCGCGATAGCCCAGCGCATCCACCAGCCGCCAGCGATCCGGCATCCCCACGGCCGGTGTGTAATCGCCCATCTGCGGTCTTGGAATGGGCGAGACCGGACCAGGCTGATGCGCGGCCTGGCCTTCATCGATACGCGTCACACTCGTCGCCGCCGGAGCCTGCGGAGCCGCACCACTTTCCGCTGGCGTAACCACTGTTGCAGGCGCCGACGTCGGCGCGCTCGCCGGCGCACCCGGGGCGGGACATGGCACCTCGACATAGCCGGGCCGGCGCCGTGTCGTGATGCGCCCGCTGTCGTCGCGATAACAGGCCTGCTCTTCGGCCTGCACCGCACTGGCTGCGAGCGCCACCAGCAGCAGCGCCATGCGGACCAGCGGCGAGTTCACTTGCCCTCGCATGCATGGTCTCCGCTGCCATCCAGGAACGGCGCCTGCGGACACTGCACGTAGCGCAACCGCACACCCATGGGCGAGAACGCATCCGCGCGCAGCCCGTCAGCGGCATTGCCGATCGCGCCGCCCAGTGCCGCGCCCGCATCATGCAGGCCCAGGAAGGCGATCATGTCGTCCTGGTCGACGCCGTCGCCGGAGACACCGATCGCTCCGACCAGCGTCGAACCACGGTAGATCGGCACCGCACCGGGAAAGATCTGCAATCCATTCGCCAGGCGCGGAACCAGCACGGTCTGCGTCGCCGTGGTGGCAGAAGTCAGATCCACTCCGGCACAACCGGGCGCCACATCAGGCATTCCCGTGCCGGCCACATGCAACACGTGCTGCAGCATGGCGTTCACCACGACATCCAGTTGCATCCCCGTGCTCAATACGCTCCATTCCCCCTGCGGCTTGCTGAGCGGCCCCGCGGCAGAACCGTCGATGCCATCCGGGTAAGTGGGGCGCGCCAGGTTGCCGATGGCTCGCGCGGAGAATGCAATCTGCCCATCGGCCAGCGCCGTGGGCGCGGCCAGGAAACTGCGCACTGCGGTGACGTAGTCGCCCTGGGGCCCAGGGCTCGCGAATGCCGGCGCGACGCCACCGGTGGAAAGATACTTCGCTGCCGGCAACGCGGCGATGAACGCGGCCGCGCTGGTGCTCGACAGCAGTGCCGCGCTGCGCGCCTTCTGCACGGACACGTCGATGCCGAACACCGGCGCATCGCGTGAGCTTGCCAGCGCCAGGATGCTGCCCCCGGTGTCGACCACGGCAATCGTGACGCGCGCGCTAGATCCGGCAGGTTGCCGGATCTGCCCCCGCGAACGGTTGGCCACCGCCAGCGCCGAGCGCATCAGCTGCTGCACTTCGCTGCCCGTCAGCGAAGCCCCTGCCGGCAGCGCATCGGTGGCTGGCTGCGGCGGAAAGCGCGGCACATTGCCGGCATTCACCAGCACGAATGCGTCGGCGCCTGGATAGTAGCCTTCCGTATCCGGCCTGATCCCGGATGCGGCCTGTCCGAAGGACGTGCCTGCGAACGGACCGCCGGCGACATAGCCGGTGGTGGAGACCAGCCCAGCTGGCAGCGTGCCGAAGGCCGGCGCAAGCGCCGGATCAGTCGCAAGATCGGCAAGCTCCACATCGCTGTACCGGAGCAGGCGGCCGCCTACTGCGATGTGATCGGCGCGCCGGTCCGCCGGCGCCGCGAATCCAGAGGTCGCGGCATAGGCGATCTGCTCGTCCGGATTGCGGTCTTCATCCGCGATGTTCGCGTCCAGACCATAGACACCGTCGGCCATCACCCCGACGGCGCCGACCACGGTGCCGTCCTTGTACAGCGGGAATCCTCCGGGATCGGCGGCCAGCCCCAAGGGCGAGCGCTGCGGACCGACGCCCGGGGCGCCACTCGATGCCAGCATCGTGTCCGAACAGGCCAGCTGGCTGAACTGCACGCCGAACAGCGGACCAGCCGGTTGCAGCAGCTCGCCAACATTGAAGTGCTGCTGGACGATCTGCGATGCCGTGCGCGTGGAGAACGCATTGCCCTCCGAAGACAGGTACGCCGCGGTGATCGCCTTCGCGATGGCCGCCTGGTCATCGACCTTCACCGCCGCCGCTGCCGCAGGCAGGCGAATTCCTTCGAGTCCACCCGACACGATGACCTGACCACCGCCGTCGAAAGCCGTGCCGAGCACCACTTCGTGCGGACTGGCCCCTGCCATGCGATACACGGCCAACACATTGCCAACCCGATCCACCACGGCGATGGTGGCCTCGGCACCCCGCGCACTGGCCTCGGCCACGGCCTGCGCGATCACCTGCTGCACGTCGGCCGCGGAGAGGATCGAGGTACTGCTCGCGCAGGAACCGGTGCAACCCGACTCGGCGCCGCCAGCCCCACCGCACGAGACCAGCCCCATGGCCGGCAGAACCAACGCGGCCAGCAGCATGGCCCTCACGGATCACCCTCCGGGACCGGCGCGGCGCGCACGGTCGGTTGTGCCGGATGATTCAGATGACAACTGACGCAGGGACTGGAAATCTGCCCGGTTCCCGGATGGGTCTGGTGACACTGCGCGCACCGGGCCAGATCCGGCAGCAGCACATCGCGGCTCTCCTTGGATTGCGCCGCCTGATGGCAGGACTGGCAGGCCGCATCACCGGTGAGGTCTTTCTGGATGCGGTGTGCCGCGTGATTGAAGCGCGCCGCAGGGAAGTAGCTGTCCGCCAGCTTCACCGGCAGCACCTCGAAGCGCTCCAGGATGCTGGCCGCGCCGGTATCGGCCACTTCATGGCAGGTCACGCACCCGCGCCCGGTGAACTGCCCCTCGATCTCCTGTGCCGCGTACTGGCGCGCGCAGGTCAGCGGACTGGCCGTGCACGCGGCCAGCAGGTCTTCCTCGCTGCGCCCGGGTATGCGGCGCTTCAACCTCGGGGCCGGTGCCGCTGCAGGATCCAGGTAGCGGCGTGCGAAGAATTCCTGAAGCACGAGTATTGCATCGCGCGGTTCTCCGTGCGGCAACTGGCGCCGGGGCTCGGCAGGATCGAACGTCAGCTCGTGGCAGGAGGAGCACACCTCGCGCATCGTGATCGTCTCGAAGCCCTGCCCGCCCGCAGCCGGCAGATGGCAATCTGCGCAACCCAGCGCGCCGCTGTCGCGCTTGCGCAGCACCTTCTTTCCATCCAGGTGCTGCTCATGGGAGAACTTCAGATGCGACTGGTCGCTGGCGCTGGCCATCGGCACTCTGCTGGACACCCAGCCGGAAGCGGCGTCGGCATCGGGCACCAGCATCAGCGGCGTGAACGCCGGATGATGCTGCTCGTCGAAGGCGCTGGCATCAGGCAGCTGGAGGCCCGCGAAGCGCTGGCTCGCGTCCGCATGGCAGGACGTACAGAGTGCATCGCCGCGCGGCACCAGCGAGGCCGCCAGTTCACCATGCTCGCGGTGGCAGCTCTCGCACCGCCCCTGCACGATCTGATGTCCGGCGCTGCCGTCGGCCACGATGTCGGGCCGCACATGATCCGCCACGCCCTGGTGGCAGGCCCTGCAGGCCGAGTCGCGCACGCGGACGAACAGGCCCTGATGGCAATGCTGGCACTGGTTGCCGGTAGCCTGCGCGTGAACCGGGCTCAGCGGGCCGGTTGACCACAGCGCATCACCGAAGGTGCGCTGCAGGAAGCCGACCTCTGCGGTCTGGCTGGGCGGGGATGCACCGCGGGACAGCACCATGGCCAGCGGAACCAGCAGCCCCAGCACCAGCACCGCCGCGAGCGCAAGCCAGGACAAGCGCCGCTTCGAGACCATGGTCTGTTCCAGACTGGTCCGGAACGCCGACTCGAAGTGTCCGGCATCCACTGCCGGATCAGGCTCGATCTCGAGCGCAACATGAAAGCCCGCGGGAGCGGCCACCAGCCGCAAGCGGTTGCCACCGATCTGCACCACGTCGCCGGGCTGCATCCGCGCCGCCGCGACCTCGTGGCCATTGACGCTCGCCAGCAAGCCACGCTCGCAGCGCAGCTGCAACTGCGCGCCCTCGAGCACGAGTGCCGCGTGTCGCGCAGCCACCTTCTCGCCGAGGATCTGGATGGCGGCATCGGCGGCGCTGCCGATGACGAGGCGTTCCCCGTGAAACGCGGTATCGCGGTATTCCTCGATATCACCGCCGCGCAACAGTTCTCGTAGCAGGACGTCCACGGGTCACCAGTAGAGGAATGTCGCCAGGACGTGCACGAGTACCGCGCCGACGAGGGCCACCGACAGCGGCACATGCACATACAGCCATGCGCGCAGCACCGCATGCAGACGGATGTCGCGCCGGATGCGCCGCAACAGCAGCTGCCGCCTGCACAACACGACCACCAGTTCCTGCAGCACCGGCGCCTCGCCGCTTTTCTCGGCACGGGGCAGGCGCTGTGCCACGAACTCGATGACCGGCTGCTGGTCGGGATTGGGCAGCAGCCGTACTGCACCACCGGATCCGGTGGCAGCCATGTAGTGCGACCCATCCCTGCCCAGCAACTGGGCCAGCGCACCGCCACCCACCGCGCTGCGCTCGATGCTGCTGTTCACGGCAAGACGGACCGATGCCTCGCACGTTTCGGCCAGCGTCCGCGCCTGCCGATCCGTTTCGAACAGCTCGCCGAACAAGGTTGCGCGGGCACTCCCGGAGCGGTTCTCGGCCAGCACGCGCGGATGGGCAAGATAGGTGTACACACCGAACATGCCGCTGCCAACGACCACGCACAACAGCACGTAGGCCAGCGTGTGCACGTTCCAGCCGAACTGCACGGCACAGTGCAGTGTCGCCACCACCACCAGCGCAGTGCCCAGATACACGTGCGCCGACACCCAGCCCTGCACCGTGCCGGCCGCGGAGGCATAGCTGCGCTTGCGCACGCCCAGCATCAGCAGCCACACGATCAACACCGCCGCCACGCTGCCGAGTACATAGCCTTCCCAGGTATCGCCGCTGTGCGGCTTGCTGCCCTGATGCACGTAAAGCAGCACGGCGGCCACCACCATGGCCAGTGCCCACCACAGGTAGCGCGCATGGCGATACTGCAACAGGTTGTGGTGGATCAAGACCTGCGCTCCTCGACCAGATCGACGAAGCGATCCGGACCAATGCGGATGGCGGCTCCTGTGGGGCAGGCGCTGACGCACGCCGGGCCGCTCGCCCGCCCGATGCAGGCGTCGCACTTCACGGCCTTCTTGCCGGCCGCCTTGAGTTCCCCGTGGGGTTCGACCCCGGGCGCTTCGCCCGGACCCGGACCGCGGCCGAACAGCAACCATGACAGCAGCCCCGGCCTGGGTGGCGCCGGATACGCCATGTGAATGGCCCCGTAGGGACAGTTGGATTCGCAATTGCCGCAACCAATGCAGGAATCCTCGATGAAGACCGCCCCATCCGGCGAGCGGCGGATCGCATTCGGAGGGCAATCCTTCATGCAGTGGGGCTGCTCGCAGTGCCGGCACGCGATCGGTATATGCAGCTGCGCATGGGAAGCACCCGCCTCGCGCTGCAGGCGCGACACGCCTCCATGGGTTTCGGCGCAGGCCTTCTCGCAGTTGTCGCAGCCGACGCACAGCGCCTCGTCGATCACCATGACGTTGGTGGCCTCGCCCAACCCTTCGCGCATCAGGAAGTTCATGGCCGAGCCTGCCTCGGGCCGCACCTGCATGCGCGCGCCGTCCACACCATGCCGGCTGACCGATTCCTGCAGCCCCGCGATGCGCGCATCGGGACGGCCGGTCAGCTCGAGGAATTCCCGGCCGCGAATCTCGATCACTTCGCTGGCCACTGCGGCGACCGCGGTCTCGCGCCGCGTACTGTCACCCATCAGGGCCATTTCGCCGAACAGTTGCCCGGCGCGCACCTGCGAGATCACTGCGCCGCGATCGGCGCGACGGCGAATGTGACCGCTGCCCTGCATGGGCGCGCGCGACAAGGTCACGCCGCCCGAACGCAGCACGAACAGGCTGTTGCCGGCAGCGCCCTCCTCGAAAATGGTTTCGCCCGCCCGGAACTTGCGCACCGTCACGCGTCCGGCCACATCGCGTAGTTCCCGGTACGCAGCCCCCGGCGCGAAGTGCCGCTCCAGTTCCCGCACGACGAAGATCCAATCGATGCCGCTGCGCACTTCCTCGTTCGAGCTCATCAGCTTGAGCATCGTGCGCCTGGGCGTTTCCACCAGCACACATCCCGGCCCGGCCACCGCATGCTCCACCCTTGGCCGGCCGGAGAGCAGGCTGGACTCGCCGAAGAACTCCCCTCGCCCCAGCTTGACCGGCGCAGCCTCGGCGCCGGCAAGATGCAGCGTCACCTCGCCCTGCAGAATCGTGTAGAAGGACGTCCCGAATTCGCCCGGCCGATAGATGTCCTCACCTTCGCGCATGATGCGCGTGACGCGCGCGCGCCCTGGCTGGACACCGGCGAGCCGCTGTTCGAGCGCGGCGATCCTGGCCACCACTTCCTCATATTCGGGCCCGGGCGCGTACGCCACGACCATCTCGCTCTCGACCAGCAACTCGCGAAATGCCAGCGCATTGAGCTGGCGGAACATCGGGATCAGTCGCTGGAACCGCGCCAGGGCCTCATCGACGCTGAGCCCATAGGGCAACCCGGCGAAGCGGTTCTCGAGCAGGGGCTCGTCGGCCGGCTTGATGTCGCGCCCATGGATGAACTCGATGACTTCGTAGCCCTGGTTCATCGCCTGCTTGATCAGCGGATAGCCGGCCAGGGAACCGATGACATACACGCCCGGAACATTGCTCTCGTAGCGCCGCGACAGTTCGGGGATCGAGTCGGGCCGGTCATTGGGGAAACGGATGCCGATGGATTCGACAAAGCGGCGCGGCGCAATGGCGCCGAGCCGGGCGATGATGCGGTGGCACCGGATGTTCTGCTCGCCCGTGGCGGTCTGCAGGTCCACGGACAGCGGTGGCGTCGCGGACTCGTCCCGGACTATGCGGCGAATGGTGGTCTCGTAGTGGCACCCGAGGCGGCGATCCGGATCGGCGATGGCGGCCAGCACCGCACTCAGGTTGGCGTCCTTGGCGCGATTGAATTCCTTGCCGCGATTGAGTATCCACACATCATTGTGGCCGGCCAGCGCCAGCGCATTCTCGATCGCCGAATCACCCGCGCCCACCACCAGGATGGTCTCCTCGCGGTATTCGTCCGGATCGTCGAGCTGGTACTGCACGCCCGGCAGCTGGTCTCCGGGCGCACCGACGGGACGCGGGTTGCCTTCCAGACCGATGGCCAGTACCACGTTCTCGGCGCACAGTGTCTCGCCGCCGGCCAACCGCAGCACGAATGCGCCCTGTGCGCCGGAAATGCCCGCCACCTCCGCGTTGGTGCGCAGGTTGACATGCAACCGGCGCAGATCCTCCTGCCACGATTGCAGCACCTGCTCGCGCGTCCCGGCGGCAAAGTGCATGTCCGAGCGAAGATCGAGGAAGCCGGGCTCGGCCATCACCGCCTTGCCCTTCTGGTAACGCTGGATGGTCTTGGCGTGGGCGCCGAAACCGTCGAGCAGCACATAGGAAGGAGTGGCGCGTCCGGCCTGACGGTCAAGCTCGGCGGCGCGCGCGGCGGCACTCATCCCTGCTGGCCCGGCTCCAACGATGGCAACCCTGAACTTGTCCACCGCCGTCGCGCCCTGCACCGTCAATGCGCTCCGAGGGAGAGGCCCTCACGAGATGCGCGGAATATAGCCGTAGCTACCGCACAGCGCCAGTTGCCGCCGCACACTTCCGGCCTAGACCAGCTGCAGCGGAACACGCGGGCTCACGCGACAGAGCAACTCATAGCAGTTGGTGCCGGCGTACGTAGCCATCTCCTCAACCGGCAGTTCCGGCCCCCACAGGATCGCTTCCTTTCCGGCCACGACGCCGTCGATGTCCGTGACATCCACAGCCATCATGTCCATCGACACGCGCCCGACCAGCCTCGCGCGCGCCCCGCGGATGAGTACCGGCGCGCCACTAGGCAACGAGCGTGGCACGCCATCGCCGTAGCCGGCCGCAATGATGGCCACACGCGTGTCGCGTGCAGCGCGCCAGGCACCCGCGTAGCCAACCGTCTCCCCAGCCGGCACATCGCGCACCGCAATGACCGTGGACACCAGCCGCATTGCAGGTACCAGACCGAGGTCTGCTCCCGTCTGACCGGCGAAGGGCGAAGCCCCGTACAGCGCAATGCCCGGCCGCACCCACTCCGCATGCGTCGCCGGCAATGCAAAGATGGCCGCGGTGTTGGCCATGCTGCGCGCATGCCCGCTCCCGGCCGTCAGCTGCGCAAAGCTCGCCAGCTGTCTGCTGGTGAGCGTACTGCCGGGCTCCTCGGCCAGCGCGAAATGCGTCATCAGACGCAACTCCAGTACGCATGACGCCAGCGCCCCGAGACGCCGAAGCGTGCCGCCAACCTGATCGATGCGGAAACCCAGCCGGTTCATGCCGGTATCGATCTTCAGCCAGACGACGAAGCGATGGGGATCGCGCGCCGTCTCCAGCAAGACCAGCTGCTGCTCGGAATGCACCACCAGATCCAGCCCCAGCCTTGCGGCTTCGGTGAGCCCCGCAGCGTCCGTCACGCCCTCCATCAGCAGGATGGGATGACCGACCCCGGCGGCGCGCAGGGCCTGCGCTTCCTGCAGACGTGCCACTCCAAAAGCGTCGGCATCAGCCAGGGTCTGTGCGGTGGCCACCAGCCCGTGGCCGTAGGCATTGGCCTTCACCACGGCCAGCACGCGGCTCGCCGGCGCCAGGGACCTGACGCGGGCAAGGTTGGCGCGCAGCGCCGCCGCACTGATCTCGGCGCGGATCAGCGATTTCAGCGCAACACCCCTTCCACATAGGCTTCGGATACGAAGTTCTGGAAGCGCGTGAACTGACCCTGGAAGGTCAGCACGAAATGCCCGGTCTCGCCATTGCGATGCTTGGCAAGGTCGATGTCGGCCTCGCCCTTGCGCGGCGAGTTCTTGTCGTAGACCTCTTCGCGGTAGATGAACAGGATCATGTCCGCATCCTGTTCGATGGCACCGGATTCGCGCAGATCCGACATCACCGGCCGCTTGCTTTCACGCTGTTCGACGCTGCGATTGAGCTGCGACAGCGCAATCACCGGCACGTCCAGTTCCTTGGCCAGCGCCTTCAGGCCGCGGGAGATCTCGGAGATCTCGGTGGCCCGGTTCTCCTTCGTGCCACTGACCTGCATCAGCTGCAGGTAGTCCACCACCACCAGGTCCAGCCCATGCTCGCGCTTCACGCGACGCGCGCGGGCGCGCAGCTCGGTGGGCGTGAGACCCGGCGACTCGTCGATGAAGATGCGCGCTTCCTGCAACTGGCTCGTGGCGCTGGAAATTCGGGCCCAGTCGTGATCGGTGACGCGGCCGCTGCGGATGTCCTGCAACGGCACCCCGCCCCAGGATGCCAGCATGCGGGTCATCAGCTGCTCCGCCGGCATTTCCATCGAGAAGATCAGCACCGAGCCCTTCACGTTCGGCGCCAGCGCGACGTTCTCGGCCATGTTGATGGCCAGCGTGGTCTTGCCCATCGACGGGCGCCCGGCAACGATCACCAGATCGCCGCCGCGCAATCCGCCGGTGCGCCGGTCGAAATCCACAAAGCCGGTGGCCAGCCCGCGCATCGCGTCCGGGTTGCTGTGCCACTCGTCGATCTTCTCGATCAGCCCGGGCAGCATGCGGCGCACCCATTGCGCGCCTTCGGTGCGGCGCGCACCGCGTTCGGCGATCTCGAATACACGCTGCTCGGCCTGGTTCACCAGGTCACGCGCGGAAACGCCCTCGTCGCTGAATACCGAGGAAGAAATGGCGTGGCCGGCACTGACCAGCGAGCGCAGCAGGGATTTCTCGCGCACGATCTGCGCGTAGGCGCGGGCATTGGCGGCGGTGGGTGTATCGCGCACCAGCGTCGACAGATAGCCCAGGCCACCCACGTCGGCCAGCTTGCCGCGACTCTCGAGCCGCTCGGAAACAGTGACCACATCGATGGGTTTGGACTCGGCGACCAGATCGGAGATGGCCTCGAAGATCAGCCGGTGGTCGGGGCGATAGAAGTCCTCACCACCGACGCTGTCGCCAACCTGGTCCCAGGCCTGGGTATCGAGCAGCAGGCCGCCGAGCACGGCCTGCTCGGCTTCGACGGAATGCGGTGGAGTCTGCAGCCGGTCCATGCCGGCTCTATTCTGGCCCAGTCGTCAGACATGGGCCATACAACAATGCTGGGGACTTCCTGTGGAAATCCCCCACCGGTGCGCCGATCAGCCCGCCTCGTCGGCGACGATGGTGATCGGCAGCTCGACGTTGATGTCGGTGTGCAGATGCACGACCACGACATGATCGCCGACCATGCGCAACGGACCGCTCGGCAGGCGCACTTCGCTGCGCGCCAGTGGCTGGCCTGCCGCGGTGGCAGCCTCGGCAATATCGGCGGTGCCGATGGAGCCGAACAACTTGCCCTCGCTGCCGGCCTTGGCAGTGATGGTGAGCTTGAAGCCCTCGAAGCGGGCCTTGCGGCCTTCGGCACCAGCCAGGTTCGCCAGCGCGATCTTCTCCAGCTCGGCACGGCGCGCTTCGAACTTCTGCACATTGGCAGGTGTCGCCAGCGTCGCCTTGCCCTTGGGCAGCAGGAAGTTGCGTGCATATCCCGAACGCACCGACACGCGGTCGCCGAGGTTGCCCAGGTTGGCCACTTTATCCAGAAGAATGATGTCCATGTCTGACCTCAGTGCTGGTCGGTGTACGGCAGCAGCGCCAGGAAGCGCGCGCGCTTGATGGCCACTGACAGCTGGCGCT
>CAYWDZ010000062.1:0-14605 GCA_964456255.1 uncultured Steroidobacteraceae bacterium
AGTCGACCACGCTGGCGGCGATGATCAATTACCGCAACGAGCACTTCGCCGACCACATCGTCACGATCGAGGATCCGATCGAGTTCCTGCATTCGAACAAGCGCTCCATCGTCAATCAGCGCGAGGTGGGGCTCGATACGCGCAGCTACTCCAACGCCCTGCGGGGCGTGATGCGCGCCGCTCCTGACGTGATCCTGATCGGCGAGATCCGCGACCGCGAAAGCATGGAGGCCGCGATCAACCTGGCCGGCACCGGCCACCTGGTGCTCGCCACCCTGCACGCGAACAACAGCGCCGAAACGCTGGATCGCATCATCAACATGTTTCCGCATGCGCAGCACCCGCAGATCCTGCTGGACCTGTCGCAGTACCTGCGTGCCGTGATGGCTCAGCGCCTGGTGCCGAGCAAGGACGGGCGCCGTGCGCCCGCGGTCGAGGTCATGCTCAATACGCCGCACATCAGCGAGCTGATCCGCAAGGGCGATGTCAGCACCATCAAGGAAGCCATCATCGCCAGCGCCGAGAAGGGCATCCAGAGCTTCGACCAGTCGCTGGTCTCGCTCCACAAGGCCGGGCGCATCACCCTGGAAGCTGCGCTGGCGCACGCCGACTCACGCAGCAACCTGGAAGCGCGCATCAACTTCGGTTGAGGTTTCCCCGGGGCTGCGCCCCGGCGCGTGCGGCAGCGGCTTCCTACTTGGAAGCCTGCATCATCTTCAGATCGTCGGCCGTGGGGCCTTCCCACCCGCCACCCAGTGAAACGTACAGGTCGATCACCGCGTTCAGGCGGCTGATGCGCGCGCGGGCCATGGAGTCCTTGGCCGATTCCAGGGAATTCTGCGCCGTCAGCAGGTCCTCCAGGTCACTGGTGCCTTCGCGGTACTGAAGGTTGGCCAGGTCCATGGCGCGCTGCGCCTGGTCCAGTGCGACACGCTGGCTTTCCTCGGTGAGCAGCTGCGCATTCACGTTGGCGAGCTTGTCATCCACGTCCTTCAGGGCCGTGCGGATGGTCTGCGCATAGTTGATCAGCGCGATGTACTCGTTGGACTCCGCGTTCAGATAACTGTTGCGCCGGCCCCGGTAGTTGAAGATGCCCGTGGCGATCGACAGGGCGCCCTGCAGCGAGAAGTTCTTGGCATCGGTCAGCGTCAGCAGATCCTGCGAGCTGGTGCTGCCATTGGCCGACAGGGTCAGCGACACCGGGATCAGGCTGGCGCGGGCCACGATGATGTTGGCCCGGGCGGATGCCATGTCCGTTTCGGCGGAAGCGATGTCGGGGCGGCGCAGCAGCATGTCGGCTGGCAGCCACGGGGACACTTCGGGCACGGCGAGATCACCGATCACTTCGCCTTCGATATGGAAGTCCTGCGGCGTGCGCCCCAGCAGCAGGCCCAGGGCGGTCTCGGCCGCGCGCAGGCTGTTTTCCTGCGGAATGAGGTTGGTGCGCTGCTGCAGCACCCGGGCGCGCTGTTGCAGCAGGTCGTACTGGCGCACGACGCCGTTGTTGTAGCGGACCTCCACGATGCGCAGCTGCTGCTCGGCGTTCGTCAGGTTCTGGCGCGCAACCTCGACCTGCGAGCGAGTGCCCAGCAGGTTGAAATAGCTGCGCGCGATGCTCTGGGCCAGCTGGATGTGCGCCAGCTCCGCGTCATAGCGCGTGCCGATGAAATTGGCCACGCTGGCGCGGTAACGCGCCGCGGTGGCGCCCCACAGGTCCACGCTGTAGCTGGTGCTCAGGCTCAGCGAAGTGGACGCCGTGTTGGTCTCCGGACGGGCATTGTTGCCGCCGCTGCGTCCCTTCGAGGTGCTGGCACTGACGCTCAGGTCGGGGAACAGGCCGTCATGGGCCTGGCTCAGCGTGCGCTCGGCCTGTTTCAGCCGCTCTTCGGTGGCGATGATGTTCGGGTTGCTCTTGAAGGCTTCCTCAATGAGCGCGTTCAGCGCGGGCGAGTTGAAGTTCTTCCACCACTCCTTGTCGATGCCCGCTTTCGCATTGGGTGTGATGCTGGCATCCCATGCCGTCGGCATCTTCACCGGGTTTTCGATGCGGTCCATGCGGTAGGAACAGCCCGCCAGCAGCATGGCGATGGCCGCAGCGGCCGTCAGTGAAGGCAGCGCGGCGCGCCGTACTGGATTGCTTGCACTCATAGTCACGAGATCACTCCGATGACAGCGCGACGACCGGGTCGAGATAGGCCGCCTTGCGCGCTGGCAGATAACCGAAAATCAGACCGATGGCGAATGCCGAACCGAAGGCCAGCATTACCGGGAACAAGGTGTATGCGACCGGGGTGCCCTCGAAGAAATGGCCCACTGTCCAGGCCGCCCCGAGGCCGGCGATGACACCCAGGGCACCGCCGATCAATGACACCACCAGAGCCTCGATCAGGAACTGCTGCAGGATGTTGCCGGTGCGTGCGCCGGTAGCCATGCGGATGCCGATCTCGCGGGTACGTTCAGTGACCGACACCAGCATGATGTTCATCACGCCGATACCGCCGACCAGCAGCGAGATGGCAGCGATCGAGCCCAGCAGGATGGTCATGGTCTTTTCCTGCTCGACGCGGCTGTCGAGCATGGCGCCCATGTTGAAGATGCGGAAATCGACCTGGCCGTGACGCTCGGCCATGAGTCTTTCGATGTCAGCCTGGGTCTCCAGAATCTTCTTCACGTCCTCGACCGCCACCTGGATCCGGCTGACGTAACGCTGCCCTGAAACACGCAGCTGGTTGGTGCCGTACGGGATGATCACCACCTCGTCCTGGTCCTGGCCATTGGGGGAGGCGCCCTTGCGCGACATCACGCCGATGACCTGGAAGGAAAGGTTGTTCATCAGGATGAATTTGCCGATGGGATCCTCGCCATCGGGAAACAAGGCGTCGGCCACCGTGCGGCCCAGCACCGCAACGGGCGCAAAGGACTTGTCATCTTCCGGCTCGAAGAACGTGCCCTGGGCGACCGACCAGCTGCGCACCTCCGGATACCTGTACGAAGTGCCGATCACCTGTGCCTGGGTGTCATTCTCGCCGTAGCGGAAAGTCTTGCTGCTCTCCTGATATGGCACTGCCGCGATGACGTTCTTGACCTCGGCATTGAGTGCGTCGACATCTTCCAGCGTGAGGCTGGCGCTGCCACGGTCGCTGCCGCGCTGGTTGTTGTTTGCGCCCGCATTAACGTTCAGCAGGTTCGAGCCCAGCGAACTGATCGCGTCGACGATGCGCTTCTTCGAGCCGTCGCCGATGGCGAGCATGGTGATCACCGAGCCGACGCCGATCACGATGCCCAGCAGCGTCAGGATGGAACGCAACATGTTGTGCCGCAGGGAGCGCACCGCGCTCTTGGTCGATTCGAAGCTGGTCGCAAGCTGGCCCATGCGGCCCTTGCGCGCGGTCCAGGCGTGTACGGGAGCTGAAACCTTCGGGATCGTGGGGCCAGGGTCGGCAACGATCAGGCCGTCCCGGATCTCGATCACACGGCGGGCATGCTGCGCCACTTCGGCCGCGTGGGTGATCAGGATCACCGTATGCCCCTGCGCTGACAACTCATCGAGCAGCTTCATCACCTCTTCGCCGCTCTTGCTGTCCAGTGCGCCCGTGGGCTCGTCCGCCAGGATGATCTCGCCACCGTTCATCAGCGCGCGTGAAATCGACACACGCTGCTGCTGGCCGCCGGAGAGCTGGTTGGGCAGGAAGTAGATGCGTTCCTCGAGGCCCAGGCGCGTGAGCAGCTCGCGCGAGCGCTCATGCCGCGCCTGCGGCTCGATGCCTGCATACATGGCAGGCACTTCCACATTCTCGGCAGCCGTGCTGCCCGCAATGAGGTTGTAGCTCTGGAACACGAAGCCGAAGGACTCGCGCCTCAGGTCCGACAGCTCGTCACGGTCGAAATCCGATACGTCCTGGCCCTTGAACAGGTAGGTGCCGGTCGTCGGACGGTCCAGGCAGCCGAGCAGGTTCATCATCGTGGACTTGCCCGAGCCCGACGCGCCCATGATGGCCACGAACTCGCCGGGATAGATCTTGAGGTCTATTCCGTGCAGGACCTGGGTCGCCAGGTCGCCATTGAAATAGGTCTTGGTTACCCCACGCAGTTCAATGACTGGCGTGGGGGCCTTCTGGTCGTGTTCGCTCATCTAGAACGGCCTGCCGCCGCCGAAATTGCCGCCACCGAAGTTGCCGCCACCACGGCGCGGATCGAAGTTCTGCTGCTGCTGCTGCTGCGTCGCGCTGGGCGTTGCCGGTTCCGCTTCGCGCTTGCCGACCACGACCTCTTCGCCTTCCTTGAGGCCTTCAATGACCTCACCGCGCACCCGGTCGGTCACGCCGATGACCACGCGCCGTTCTTCGAGCGAGCCGTCAGCCAGCTTGACCATCACGATTCCATTGCGCCGCTGGGCCTGGCGATTGCCGCCGCCGGCGCCGCCGCCCATGCCGCCGAACCGGCCGCCGCCATTGAAGCCCCCTGCACCGCCGCCGCCGCGTTCGCGGAAGCGCGCCATCATTTCCTCACGCTGCTCGGGTGTCATGTTCTGCGGGTTGAAGCCACCGCCGCCACCGCCCCCGCGCTGGCCACCGAAGCCACCGCCCCGGGGGCCGCCCGGCGGGCCACCTGCAGCGCCGCCCGGCGCTGCAGCCGCATCGCCCGGAGGCGCGCCGGCCGGAACTGACCCGCCACCGGATGGGCCACCAGCGACCAGGTTCGGCGCGGCGGCGCCCGGTGTCGCACCGGGCGCACCAGGTGCACCAGGTGCACCAGGTGCAGCTGCACCTGGTGCGGCTGCTGCTGTCTTCTCGTCTTCCTGCTTCTTCGCGGCGAGTTCGCGCGCGATCTGCTGGCCCTGTTGCAGGGCCGCCATGGGCACGGTCAGCACATTGCGCGACTGCGCGACCACGAAGAACACCTGCGTGGTCATGTTCGGCATCAGGGCGTTGCCTTCGTTCTCGACGTCGAACAGCACCGGATACAGCACCACGCTGTTCTGGTTCTTGGGCGTCGGCTCGATGCGCTTCAGCGTGCTGTAGTAGCGCCGGTTCTGGCCGGCGCCCAGCGTCGTGAAGTACACGCTCATGCCCTTTGACAGCTTGGCCACATCCGCTTCGGAAACGTCCGTGCGCACCGTCATGGTGTTCAGGTTGGCCAGCTTCATCACGGTAGGTGCCGACTGGCTGGCGTTGATGGTCTGGCCTTCCTTCACGGAAATGCTCATCACGGTGCCATCGATCGGCGCCGTGATCTTCGTGTACTTGAGGTTGCTCGCCTCGATGCGCATGTTCGCCTCCTGCTGAGCGATCGACAGCTTGGAGGTCTCGACCGAGCGCTGGGCGTTCTCGAGCGTGGTCTTGGCGTTCAGCCACGTTTCCTTCGTGGTCGCGTCTTCCTTGAGCAGGTTGTCCTGGCGCTCGAAGTCGCGCTGCGCCTTCTCCAGATTGGCCATCTGGGTCAGCAGGCTGGTCTTGGAAGACTCCATCTGGGCGCGGTTGGCGTCCACGCGCGCCTGCGAAGTGGTGGCGTCGATGGACGCCAGCAGGGTGCCGGCCGTCACGACGTCGCCGACTTCCACGTAGATCTTTTCGATCTGGCCGGAGACCTGGGCGCCGACATCCACGTAAGTGCGTGGTTCGAGGGTTCCCGTGGCGGTGACCAGATCCTCGACGTCGCCGATCTGGACCGCTGAATAGAGGTATTCGCCGTCCTTCGCTGCCTTGGCGCGAAAGGCGTGCACGCCGTACCACGTGGCACCGGCGATGACGACGACCGCGGCGATCACGATATTGCGGACCCGCTTGTTCTTGCGGCGACGTCCGGAGGTAGATGGGGTGCTGTCGTTCATGAGCAGTAATTCCGTATGCGGGATGTGGCGGGGTTCAGACACGCCCGATCAGGCATGTCTCCGTGCGGCGCAGAATGGCCGGGGACTGTGGAAGCAATGTGGAGATGGTTGTGCACAATATTTACCTTTTCACCGCGTAAATTCGCTATCCACAGATGGCGTTACGACCTCCCGAAAGCCCTGCAAACAAGGTTCCGCAAGGTGGCCCCGGCCGCCTGCGCCGGGGCTTGGACACCTTGCGCGTCAAACTGTTCCTTGCGACCGCCGGAGCGCACCTGGTGCTCGTGGCTGTGGTCTACCTGATCTACAGCTGGAGCTTCGAGAAGAGCCTTTTTGAATACGTGAACCGCTCTGAGCGGGATCGCCTGTCCCCCGTGATTGCCCAGCTTTCCGACGGTTACCGAAAACACGGAGACTGGAGCTGGCTCGCCAATGATCGGGACGGCTGGCGACAACTGGTGCGCGACGTGCTGGGCCTGCGCGGCGAGAGACTGCCGAACGGGGCAGCTACTGCCCCCGTCCCGGGTCGGGTCGCTCCCGCCGCGCCCGGTGCCGGCCCGGCGTTCAACGCCGGTGGGGGCGAGTCAGCGCCCGACTGGCGCCGCCAGGACCTGCCCGGAGCCGGGCGCCCGGACCGCCAGCCCTGGAACTTCCAGGATGAGTGGCCGCTGACCTTCGACTACTTTCGCCTGATGCTGTTCGATGCCTCGGGCAAGGCGCTGATCCTGTATCCGGGCGGAACCCTGCAGGACGCCGATTTGGCCACCAAGCTGCCGATCAACGTCGATGGCCAGGTGGTGGGCTTTCTGGGGTATGTGCCGCGGCTGCAGCGGGTGGAGTCGCTGGAGTCGATCACCCGGCAGCAGCAGTTGGACCGGATCCAGGTGATCGGGCTGGGCATGCTCGCCGCCGTGCTGATCATCGCGTGGCTGGTGGCGAACTGGCTGGCGCGGCGCCTGAGGGTGCTGGGTGCGGGTGCCACCGCACTGGCCCGCGGCGACTATGCAACGCGCATCCCCGTGCAGGGCCACGATGAACTGGCGCGCCTGGCCGGGGATTTCAATCATCTTGCCGAAGCTCTGGCCGCGGCGCAGCGCGGCCGGCAGCAGTGGATCGCCGACATCGCGCATGAGCTGCGCACGCCGCTGGCGGCGCTGCGCGCGGAGATCGAGGCCGTGCAGGATGGCGTGCGGCCCCTGACCCCCGCCAGCATCGCCTCGGTGGCGCAGGAAGTGCACCGCCTGACCCGGCTGGTGGAGGATCTGCGTCTGCTGACGCTGTCCGACCTCGGTGCGCTCACCTATCGCAAGGAGCCCATGGATCTGGGCGAGGCCATCGCCGATGCGCTGGCTGCTGGCCGCGCGGCCATCGAGCAGAAGCCACTGGCGGTCGAGCTCAGGCTGGAGGAGGACATCGTCGTGGATGCCGACCCGGACCGCCTGGCACAGGTGTTCGGCAATCTGCTGCAGAACACGCTGCGCTACACCGCGACGCCGGCTTCGCTGCACGTGGGCCTTGCCGTGGAGGGGCGCGAGGCACGCATCGACTGGGAGGATTCCTCCCCGGGTGTGGGCGATGAGGATCTGCCGCGCCTCACCGAGCGCCTGTATCGCGTGGATGCCTCGCGGTCGAGCAGCAGCGGTGGCAGTGGCCTGGGGCTGGCCATCGCGCAGGCCATCGTCCACGCACATGGCGGTCGCATGCAGGCTGGGCATAGCAGTCTGGGCGGACTGCGCTGGCGCATCTGGCTGCCATTGTCGGATCATGCCCGGGCATGAACCCGGGCCCCAGCGACTCCACGAGCACTTCCGCCGGCCATGTCCTCATCGTCGAGGACGAGGACAAGATTGCCAATGTGCTGCGCGATTACCTGCGGCAGCATGGCTATGTCACCGAGCGCCTGGCGCGCGGCGATGAGGTGGCTGACTGGGTGCGCTCGCATCCAGTGGACCTGGTACTGCTCGATGTGATGCTGCCGGGGCGTGGTGGACTGGAAGTCTGCCGCGAGCTGCGCGCGTTCTCCGATGCGGCCATCATCATGGTTACGGCGCGCGTCGACGAGATCGACCGGTTGCTGGGCCTGGAACTCGGCGCGGACGACTACATCTGCAAGCCGTTCAGTCCGCGCGAGGTGGTGGCGCGCGTGGCCACGGTGCTGCGACGGACGAAGCGTGCGGCGGGCGCACCCGATCGCTCCGCAGCCGGCGGCCTGGTGCTCGATGAAGCCAGCTGGCGTGCGATGCTCGATGGCCAGCCGCTGGAACTCACCGCGGTGGAGTTCAAGTTGCTGTCGGTGCTTGCCAGCCAGCCGGGACGCATCTATTCACGCGAACAGCTGATGGATGCCATGTATCGCGACGAACGCATCGTCGCCGATCGCACGGTCGACAGCCATGTGAAGAAATTGCGCCGCAAGCTGGCCGATGCCGTGCCCGACGAGGAGTTCATCCATTCGGTCTACGGCGTGGGCTACTGCTACGAGGATCGGCGCTAGCGAACCTTCCGCACCGGCCGCGCAGTTCGTCAGACGAATATGTCGGCCCGGACGTTTACGACCCCAGTCTTTTGGCCGAAACTGCCCGTCCCGGAAGGGCTTCATTTGGGCGGGGATTCTGGCGTGTTGAAAGGGCTTCAAGGCAGGGTGCGGGCGGCAGCATTGCTGTGCGCCGGCTTCGCGCTGCCTGCCACGATTCACGCTGCGGAGACTCCGCACTCGGCGGACTGGGACAAGCTGCAGCCCCTCTGCGCTGATTGCCACAACAGCACCGACTGGGCCGGTGGCCTGGCCTTCGACGTGCTGTCGATGGATGAATTCGGGGCCGATGCCGAGATCTGGGAGAAGGCCGTGCGCAAGTTGCGCGGCCACCTGATGCCGCCTCCGGGCGAGAAGCAGCCTGCGCAGCAGACTGTAGACAGCGTGATCGGCTGGCTGGAGACCCGTCTCGATGCCAATGCGGCAGCGAATCCGGATCCTGGCTATGTGGGTCTGCATCGCCTCAATCGCGATGAATACGCGCGCGAGATCCAGCGCATTCTCGATCTTTCTGTCGAGGTGGACACGCTGCTTCCCAAGGATGTCGCAAGCGAGGGCTTCATCAACCAGGCGGCGACGCTGCGTATTTCGCCGTCCTTCCTGAGCCAGTACATCGTCGCCGCGCGAACGGTCGCGCGGCAGGCCATCGGCCGCATGGACAGCAAGCCCAACAGCCGCGAATACCGCCCCGATACTTCTCTGGACCAGTCGAAGCATGTCGATGGCCTGCCGCTGGGCACGCGCGGCGGCTTCTGGGTCGATCACGAATTCCCGGCCGACGGGGAATACGTGTTCAGCATCCGCGAGTTCTTCTTCATGGGCGCGGGCTACGTGACCAAGGTCGATGTGCCGCACACGGTGATCCTCACCATTGATGGCAGGCGCGTGTTCCAGGCCACGGCTGGCGGCCCGGAAGACCTGAAAGCCGTGGACCAGCGTCAGGCCATTGCTGCGGACGAGATCCAGCAGCGCTTCGATCACATCACGGTGCCAGTGCAGGCGGGCCGGCGGCGCATTGGCGTGAGCTTCGTGGCCCGTTCCATGGCCCAGTCTGATTCGCCGCTGCAGCCCATTGCGCAGCTGCCGGAGATGGAACGCGTGCCGAACATTCCGGGCTTCACCGTTGCGGGGCCATTCAACGTCACCGGGCTCGGTGATACACCGAGCCGCCGCCGCATCTTCGTGTGCCAGCCCAGGAGTGCGGCCGAGGAGTCGCCCTGTGCGCGGCGCATCCTGCGCACGCTGGCGGCCGCTGCCTTCCGCCGGCCCGTTACCGAGGACGATCTGGCTGCGCCGTTGAAGTTCTACGCGGAGGCGCGCCAGGCCAAGGACTTCGAGGCAGGCATCGAGGGCGGACTCACCGCCATTCTTTCGTCGACGAAGTTCCTGCTGCGTGAAGTGCCGGTGGCAGCGCGCGCGGGCGACACCGAGCCGCTGGGGGATCTGGAGCTGGCCTCGCGCCTGGCGTTCTTCCTGTGGGGCGCGGGGCCCGATCAGCGTCTCATCGACCTCGCCACGGCCGGCAAGCTGCATGACGCGCAGGTATTGCAGGCCGAGGTGCGCCGCATGCTGGTGGATGCGCGCGCGGCGTCGCTGGTGGATGACTTCGCCTTCCAGTGGCTGGCCGTGGCGCGTGCGCAGAACATCCTGCCTGACCCGGTGCTGTTTCCCGACTTCGATCGCAATCTGCGCGATGGGCTCACCGAGGAGTTGCGACGGTTCCTCACCAGTGTGCTGGTGCCGGACCGGAGCCTGCTCGACCTGCTGCGTTCGGACACGACCTTCATCAACGAGCGCGTGGCGCGTCAGTACGGCATGCCGAATGTGCAGGGTTCACAGTTCCGGCAGGTGAAGCTCACCGATCCGAACCGCTTCGGGCTGCTGGGCAAGGGAGTGCTGATGCTCGCGACCTCCTATGGCAATCGCACTTCGCCGGTGCTGCGCGGTGCGTGGGTGCTGGAAACGCTGTACGGCACGCCACCGGCCTCGCCGCCGCCGGGCGTCGAGCAGTTCAAGGAGAACGAGCCCGG
The DNA here is from genome assembly GCA_964456255.1 of uncultured Steroidobacteraceae bacterium. Classification (GTDB taxonomy): domain Bacteria; phylum Pseudomonadota; class Gammaproteobacteria; order Steroidobacterales; family Steroidobacteraceae; genus ZC4RG30. The sequence goes on from CAYWDZ010000062.1 coordinate 10,394, forward strand.
CAAGAACCACGGCACGGTGCGCGAGCGTCTGGAGCAGCACCGCAAGCAGAAATCCTGCAATGCCTGCCACGGCGTGATCGATCCGCTGGGCTTCGCGCTGGAGAACTATGACATCGCGGGCGCATGGCGCGACCGCGACCTGGATGCCAACCAGGACATCGACGCGCATGGCCGGCTGGCGAGCGGGCAGACCGTGGGCAGCCCGGCGGAATTGTCGCGCGCCCTTCTGGCGCGGCCCGACCAGTTCGTGCAGGCCTTCACCGAGAAGCTCATGACCTATGCCCTCGGGCGGCAACTGGGCTACCAGGACATGCCCGCCGTGCGCGCCATCGTGCGCCAGGCGGCGGCGAAGGACTATGATTTCGACGTCATCGTGAACGGCATCGTGACGAGCGATGCGTTTCGCATGCGGCGGCTGCCCGAAGTGCAGGCCGCTGGAGAACCCAGTCGTATCGCACAGGGCGATTCCGGGAGATAGCTGATGTTCATTACCAGACGACACCTGTCCCGCCGCACCGTACTGCGCAGCCTGGGCGTGAGCGTGTCATTGCCGCTGCTGGACGCGATGATTCCGGCCGCCACGGCGCTGGCGCAGACCGCGGCTGCGCCGAAGCCGCGGTTCGGCTTCTTCTACTTTCCGCACGGCGCGGTGATGGAACGGTGGACGCCGACGAAGGTCGGGCGCGATTTCGAGCCGAACTTCATCAACCAGTCGCTGGGCAGGTTCCAGGACCAGCTGACCATCGTCAGCAACCTGGGCAACAAGCCGGGCGAGAGCTCCGCGGTGCATGCGCTGGTGCCGGCAACGTGGCTTTCCTGCGTGCATCCGCGCGAGACGCTCGAACCCTACATGGCGCCGACCGTCGACCAGATCGCCGCGCAGCACATCGGCCAGGAAACCCCGTGGCCATCGATTGAAACCGCCACGGCGCAGGGGCAGGGCACGGGCAGTGCGTGTCATCGGGGCTACGGCTGCACCTACACGGGCACGCTGTCGTTCAGCAATGCCACCACGCCGCTGCCGGTGGAGAACAATCCGCGCCAGCTCTTCCTCAGGCTGTTCGGGCAGGGCGACTCGGCCACCGAGCGCAACTTCCTCACGCAGCAGACCGGCAGCCTGCTCGACATGATCGCGGGCGAGGTCAAGCAGCTGAACGGCAAGCTGGGCCCGCAGGATCGCAACACGCTGGACGATTACCTGGACAGCGTGCGCGAGATCGAGCGGCGCGTGCAGATGAATGCGCAAGGGGACCTGGCCAGGGTCAGCCTGCCGGAAGTGCCCGGCGCGACTTCGGAGAACTTCGAAGAACACCTCAGGCTGATGTTCGACCTGATCCTGCTCGCCTACCAGGGCAACCTCACGCGCGTGCAGAGTTTCATGATCGCGCCCGAGGTCAGCGAGCGCACCTACGGTTTCATCGGTGTGCCCGATGCCTTCCACGCGCTTTCGCATCACCAGAACGATCAGGCGCGCAAGGAGCGGCTGTCGAAGATCCAGAAGTTCCACACCGACGTGTTTGCCGACTTCCTTGCCAGGATGCAGAAGATTCCCGACGGCGAGCACAACATGCTCGAGAACTCGATGATGGTTTTCGGCAGCAACATGAGCAACAGCAACGCGCACAACCAGTACCCATTGCCCACATCCATCGTGGGCCGCGGTGGTGGCGTGCTGCGCGGCGGCCAGCACATCAACTTTGCGCAGCGCACGCCGCTGGCCAATGTATGGCTGACCCTGCTGCAGCGCGCTGGCGTGCCCATCGAGTCGGTCGGCGACAGCACTGGCGCGATCGCGGAGTTGTAGACAGATGCGGCAATCCGGAATGCGCAGGCTGGCGACGGTGGCGCTGCTGGTGATCCCGGCGGCAGCGATGGCCGACAACGTTGCGCAGACCGTTGATGCCGATGACGGCACCACGCCGCTGCACTGGGCGGTCTACCGCAACGACATCGACGAGGTGAAGCGGCTGATCGCCGCGGGTGCCGACCCCAATGCCGAGAACGATTATGGTTCGACGCCGCTTTCAGAGGCGGCCATCGTCGGCAATGTCCAGGTCATCGACCGGCTGCTCAAGGCCGGCGCAAAGGTCGATGCCGCCAATGCCGACGGGCAAACCGCGCTGATGGTGCTCGCACGTACCAGCAATGTGGAAGCAGCGAAACTGCTGCTGAAGCGCGGCGCGAAGGTGGATCAGCGCGAGAGCTGGCGTAACCAGACCGCGCTGATGTGGGCGGCTGCCGAAGGTCAGCCCGCAATGGTGCGGCTGCTGCTGCAGTCGGGCGCGGATGCCAACGCGCGCTCGCTGGAGAACAACTTCGAACGCCAGGTGACCGCCGAACCGCGCATGCAGGCGCGGCCCTCGGGTGGATTCACGCCGCTGCTGTATGCGGCGCGCAAGGGCTGCGTCGAATGCGTACGCATCCTTGTTGAAGAAGGCAAGGCCGACATCAACCTCACCGATCCCGATCGCGTCACGCCGTTGCTGCTGGCCACGATCAACCTGAACTTCGACACGGCGGCGTGGCTGGTTGCGCACGGCGCCGACGTGAACAAGTGGGATGCCTGGGGCCGCTCGCCGATCTACGAGGCGGTGGACATGAACACGTTGCCCACCGGCGGCCGTGCGGACCGGCCTTCGGCTGACAGGACTTCGGGAACAGAGCTGATCGACATGCTGCTCAAGGCCGGCGCCAATCCGAACCTGCAGCTGAAGCTGTTCCCGCCGTATCGCTCATTGCGCGACGATCGCGGCGCCGATGGCCTGCTTACCGTCGGCGCGACGCCGCTGCTGCGTGCCGCGAAGGCCGGGGATGCACCGGCCATCAAGCTGTTGCTCGCTGCCGGCGCCCTGGTTGATCTGCCGACGGCGAGCGGTGTGACGCCGCTGCTGGCCGCGGCCGGCATCGGCTCCAACGGGATAGATACCCGCGCACGTTACCGGACCGAGGAGCGTGCCGTGGAGTCGGCAAGGCTGCTGCTTGATGCTGGCGCCGACGTCAACGCGCGCGACAAGAGCGGTTCCACCGCACTGCACGCCGCGGCCGGCGCAGGCTGGAACAAGCTGGTCGAGACGCTGGCTGCATACCACGTCGACCTGTTCGCGAAAGACGGTCGAGGCCGAACGGCACTGGATCTGACCCGCGGTGAGGTCGGCGCAACGGGTCGCTCGGCCAGCATCGAGGCCAGCCCCGAGACTGAGGCGCTCTTGCGTCGCCTGATGGCTGCGGCGCGGCCCGCGGGCGCGACTCCCTGATCATGCAACGCCGCCAGTTCCTCACTCGAGCGGTGTCCGCGGCGCTGTTTGCTTCCACCTTGCGGCCTGCCGTTACGCGCGCGAGCGATGCGCGGCTCAGTGTCACGCCACTGGGTGAGCGCATCTGGCAGATCAGTGGCGCCGGCGGCAACGTCACGGTGTTGCAGACCAACGAGGGCGTGCTGCTGGTCGATGGCGGCGCGGCGGCGCATTCGAAGCGCCTGCTGGAGGAAGTGCAGCGGCTCACTGGCACCTCGCGCATCCACACGCTGTTCAATACCCACTGGCACCACGACCAGACCGGTTCCAATGAGACGCTGGGCAAGGCCGGCACGCGCATCCTCGCGCACGAGAACACGCGGCTGTGGCTGACCACCGACGTGATTTCGAAATGGGAGGGCGGGCGCGTCTACCAGCCGCTGCCGAAGGTCGCGCAGCCGAACAAGACCTTCTACACGGAAGAGAGCTTTGAATTCGGCGGCGAGCAGATCGACTGCGGCTATCTGGGCCAGGCCCACACCGACGGTGACATCTATGTGTTCTTCCGCAAGGCCAATGTGCTGGTGGCTGCGGACGTGGCTGCGGCCGGCGCCTTTCCGATCATCGACTACTGCACCACCGGCTGGATCGGCGGCATGGTCACTGCAGTGCAGACGCTGGCTGGCCTCGCCAATGAGCAGACGAAGGTGGTGGCGGGGAAGGGCGCGCCGCTGAACATGGCGCAACTGAAAGCCGAGCATTCCATGCTCAACACGCTGAAACAGCGCCTGTCGAAGATGATCGCCGAAGGCAAGAGCGCCGAAGAGATGATTGCCGAGCATCCGGCGCAGGAATTCGAGGCCCAGTGGGGAGATCCGACGCTCTTGATCCGCAACAGCTATCCGGGCATGGCCTACCGCGCCCGCGAACTGGGCGTTTCGATAGTGTGACCTGAAGCACGCGTGGGCGATGGTCGCCC
>CAYWDZ010000063.1:0-14422 GCA_964456255.1 uncultured Steroidobacteraceae bacterium
AGATCTGGGGCACCGGCGGCATGAGCCACCAGCTGCAGGGGCCGCGCGCCGGCCTCATCAATCCCGAGTTCGACCATGCCTTCCTCGACCGGCTCACCAGCAGGACAGATGAGCTGCGCAAGATCACGCGGCTCGAGTTCCTGCGTGAAAGCGGTTCGGAGGGCATCGAACTGATCATGTGGCTGATCATGCGCGCCGCGCTCGGCGCGAAGGTGGAGGAGCTGTACCGCTTCTATCACGTGCCGGCATCCAACACGGCGGTCGGTCACATCGTCCTGCGTCCTGTGCCCTGATGAACGGAGATGATCCAGCGAGATGGTTGATCCAAGACTCTTCTATATAGACGGCAGGTGGACTGCCCCCGCCCTGCCCTTTGACCTCGCCGTCGAGAACCCGGCCACCGAACAGACCATTGCAAAGGTGAGCCTGGGCAGCCAGGCCGATGTCGATCGCGCGGTGGCCGCGGCCCGCGGCGCATTCGAGGCATTCTCGGCGACCACACCGGCAGAACGCATCGCGCTGCTCGAGCGCATCGTCGCGGAATACAACAAGCGCGCGCCCGAACTCGCCCATACGGTCACCAGTGAAGTGGGCGCGCCGTTCTGGCTGGCGCGCGATGCCCATGTGCCGCTCGGCATTGCGCATTTCACTCAGGCCATCGAGGTGCTCAAGGGCTACGAGTTCGAACGCCGCTTCGGCACCACGCTGGTTCGCCGCGAGCCTGTTGGCGTGTGCGCGTTGATCACGCCGTGGAACTGGCCGCTGTACCAGATCGGCACCAAGGTCGCCTCCGCGCTGGCCGCCGGCTGCACCATGGTGCTCAAGCCCAGCGAGATCGCACCCTTGAACGCCATGCTCTTCACGGAGGCACTGGATGCCGCCGGCGTGCCGCCGGGAGTATTCAACCTGGTCAATGGCGACGGCCCGAGCGTCGGCGTGCCCCTGTGCCTGCACCCGGATGTGGACATGGTGTCTTTCACGGGCTCGACGCGGGCCGGCATCGAAGTGGCCCGCAATGCCGCCCCGACCGTGAAGCGCGTGGCGCAGGAGCTGGGTGGCAAGTCGGCGAACATCCTGCTCGATGATGCGGACCTGGCCACATTCGTCCCGGCCGGCGTGCAGGCCTGCTTCATGAATTCCGGACAGGCCTGCGCCGCGCCGACCCGCATGCTGGTGCCGCAGCACATGCATGACCAGGTCGTGCAGCTCGCGAAAGCCTCGGCAGAAGGCACGGTGGTGGGCGACCCGCTGGCCGACGGCGTGAAAGTGGGCCCGCTGGTCAGCAAGGCACAGTTCGAGCGTGTGCAGGGTTACATCCGCAAGGGCATAGAAGAAGGAGCAACTCTGGTGACTGGCGGGCCCGGCAAGCCCGAAGGCCTCGCCAGGGGGCACTTCGCCCGTCCCACCGTCTTCGCGGACGTGCGCTCCGGCATGAGCATTGCGCAGGAGGAGATCTTCGGGCCGGTGCTGGTCATCATCCCCTACCGCGACGAAGAAGATGCGATCCGCATCGCCAACGATTCGCAGTACGGCCTGTCGGGTTTCGTCGTGTCGAAGGATCTGGAACGTGCGCGCCGCGTGGCCAGGCGCATGCGCACCGGCCAGGTGCGCCTGAACGGCGCCAAGCACGATTTCTCCGCCCCCTTCGGCGGCTACAAGTACTCCGGCAACGGCCGCGAGTTCGGCGTGTTCGGCATGGAGGAATTCCTCGAAGCCAAGTCGATCTGCGGGTACTTCGCGACATGAACGTCATGGGAACGGTTAACTGATAGCCCATAGAGGATCAACTTGCCTGGAATCAATTAGCGTGATTCCAGGAGCGAGAAGCCGGCAGAATTCGGTCCGCGACAAGGAGTCGCGGACGGAACCAAATCTTTCGGGGGGCATTCATGTTGATCCATTCACGTGTGGGCGCTGCGCGTCCGCAATCGCTTCTATTTTTGTCGCGTGCGGCACCGGTCGCCCTGGCGGTCGGCCTTGCTTTGGGTTTTGCGGGGTATGCCGCGGCCGCTGAACAGGCCAAGGACTCTCAGGAACTCGAGGAAGTCACCGTCACCGGCTCGCGTATCACGGTCGTGACCGGCATGGACACGCCTACTCCGGTGGCGGCGCTGCAGGCTGAAGAACTGCAGACCATGGCTCCCACGAGCATCACGGCAGCTCTGGTGCAACTACCCCAGTTCTACAACAGCACGACGGCCGAAGGGTTCGGCAACATTGGCACCGTCAGCTTCTTCAACTCGCCCGGTGGCGGCAGCCTCAACCTGCGCGGCATCGGTTCCAAGCGCACCCTGACGCTGCTCAATGGACGCCGCATGGTGCCGGCCTCGGCCTACGGCGGACCGGACATCAACCTGTTCCCCACGCAGATGGTCAAGAGCGTCGAAGCCGTCACCGGCGGTGCCAGCGCCGCATACGGCACCGATGCAGTGGCGGGTGTCGTGAACTTCATCCTCGATACAAGGTTCGAGGGATTGCGCGTCGGCGCCCAGACCGGGTTCAGCGATCTGGGTGACGCGAAGAACCAGCAGTACACGGTGGCGCTGGGCCATCAGCTGGGCGACCGGACGCATCTGCTGTTCTCTGCCGGCTACACGACCCAGGACGAGGTCAGGGGCTTTGCGGGTCGCGACTGGTACCAGGGGTGTGGCCTGATCGCCAACCAGAGCGTGCCCGTTGGACACACGGCCGGTGAGTCGCCCGACATTCCCGTCAACGTGCCCGCGTGCAACCTGCACAGCACCTCGGCTACTTACGGCGGCATGTTCACCATCGCCGGCAAGAAGTACGAGCTGCTGGAGGACGGCAGCGCCATTCCGTTCGTCACCACCGCAACAGGCGGCTTGCAGCCCGGCGGCGGCGGCGTAAACGCGACGATCAACGACCTGCAGATCGCACCGTCCCAGAACCGGAAGAACGTGTTCGCCTATCTGGATCACGACTTCACGGACAATCTCAATGTGTACGTGCAGGGCATCGGAGGATGGCAGACCCTGACCCAGTATGGGCGCACCGGCGACCTGCTGGCCGGTCCACCGCAGCAGCTGACCATCTACCGCAACAATGCCTATCTGCCGGCCAGCGTGGCGGCCATCATGGACGCGGCGAGTGTCACCAACTTCACCATGACCAAGTACGGTGTGTCCGGCGAGGGCACCTGGTCCAATACCACCGACACAAAGAGCGCGACGGTGGGCTTCACGGAAACCATCACCGCAGATGGATTCTTCAACGGCTGGAAAGTTGATGGTTACGCGCAATATGGTAAGAACAATCTGGACGCTTCGCAGGCCGGCAGCCTGCGCCTGGACCGGGTGTACCTCGCGGCTGATGCCGTCAAGGACACCGTCGGCGCCGTTCGCTGCAATGTCACGCTCACGTCCGGATACGTACCCGGCTGCGTGCCGTTGAACGTCTTCGGTGTTGGCAATGCCAGTCCGGCAGCTGTTGACTGGGTCAGCGGCTACGACCCCGGCCAGTCCGTGACGGTCAATCCGTTCATCGGCTTCGACACCAGCGGCGTCGCCCTGTACGGCGATCCGTACAGCTACATCAGCGATGAAGCCAAGCATCGCCTGGTCAAGACCACTCAGAAGGTGTTCGAACTGAACGCCAGCGGAAAGGTGTTCGACGGTTTCGGTGCCGGGCCGATTACCGCCGCTTTCGGCGCCCACTGGCGCAAGGAAGCCATCGACCAGAAGGTCAAGGCTTCATCCGAAGGCAACACCGCGGCCGACCCGACCTACCGCCCGGTATGGTGCAGCGACGGTAACACCGATGCGCGCTGCCTCGAGCAGATATCCAAGGGCATCCGGCCGCCTGGCAACATCGGTGTGCGTGGCGTCGGCGCCAACTCCTGGCAGAACATCGTCGACACGCAGTTCTCGAACGTGCCATTCATCGCGGGCTCGTTCAGCGTCAAGGAACTGTTCGGCGAAACGCTGGTACCGGTGATCGCGAATGCACCATGGATGCAGGAGCTCAACTTCTCCGGCGCCGTCCGCTGGGCGGACTACGGCGGGTCGGGCAGCATCTGGTCGTGGAAGGGGGGCCTGAACGCCACGTTCACGGACGAGATCCGGCTGCGCGGCACCTACTCGCGCGACACGCGCGCGGCGAACATCGCCGAGCGCTTCGATCGCACGGGCGGCTTCACCGCTCCGCTGACCGATTTCGTCACCCCGACGCCGACTGGATGGACCAACGGTGTATCAGCCGCCACCACTGTCAATGGCGGCAATCCGGACGTGGATCCGGAGACTGCAGATACTTTCACCGTGGGTGCGATCTACCGGCCAGTGTGGCTCGACGGATTCGAGCTCTCGGTCGACTGGATGAAGATCAAGCTGAAGGGCGCCATCGAGAACCTCCCTGCGCAGAACGTGCTGAACCTGTGCGCGGCGGGCGACCAGGACCAGTGCGCACGCATTTCACGTGACCCGACCACGAACGCCATCCTGTTTGTCCCCCAGACCGCGCAGAACCTGAACAAGGTCCTGCAGCAGTCGGTGGACGTGGAGATGTCCTATCATCGCCCGGTCACGATCTTCGGGGGCAGTGAGCGCATCGGTGCCAGACTGTTCACCACCTTCCTGCTGGACAATTCCATCACCAGTTCCACCGGCGTGAAGACGGACAATCTCGGCGACGTGAATCAGCAGCTGTTCGAGAAGAAGGCAACTCTCGGCCTGAACTACGCCAATGGCCCGTTCGACTGGAACCTGAACATCCGCTACATCGGCAAGGCCAAGCTCTCGTCGCTGTACAACGTGTACAACCCGGGCTTCATGGGTGGAGCGGTGAAGTACGATGTGGCCAAGAACGAAGTGGCATCCATCATCTACTTCGACACCAGGCTGGCCTACGACTTCCCGATGGGGGATGGCGGCACGATGCAGTTGTTCGCGAACGTGAACAACCTGCTCAATCGCGAGCCTCCGAAGGTTTATGGCCTGAACACGAACTTCCAGATCGCGGGTGCCTATAACAACATCGGACGCACCTTCGTGTTGGGTGTGAACCTGAAGTTCTAAGGGCGATTCTTCTCCGTTAAGTGGCCTGGTTTCCCCTCCCAAGGCCCGCCCGACCCGGAATACCATTCCGGGTCGGGTGATTCTTAAGTAGCGATCGGCGGCGTGGCCATGCCGATCTGGTATACACGCTGAAGGGGGATCCGCACATGAAACTCAAGCACCTGATCGCCATTTCCGTCTTCGCGCCCGCACTGGCCCCGGCGGCGGACTTTGCCGGCACCTGGAAACTCGACAACGAATTCAACGGCAAGGTTTCGGCCATCTTCTGCACGCTGGTGCAGGCAAGGAATGAGCTCTCGGGCAGCTGCAGGCCCGACATCGAAGGGATGGAAGCCTCCAGGCTCACAGGCACGGTCAATGGCTCGAAGGCGAAGTGGGGCTACGATCTGGTCTTCAATGGCAAGCCCGCGCGCGTGGACTATGAAGTGACCCTTGCGGCGGACGGCTCGCTGTCCGGCAGCCTGCTGCGCAATGGCAGCGGCTCGCCGATCAAGGGCACTCGCAAGCCGTAGCGCCGGCGCCTACTTGCCGCGCTTCCACGTCACATCGAAGTGCGTGGTCTGGATGCCTTCCAGTTCGATGTCCACCTGGAAGTGCACATCATCGGAACGCGACCTGACGGTCAGCGTGGTATCCGCGAAGCAGTCGCGCACATCCACCACCTTGCAGATGGTGCGGAACTTCACGGTGGAACCCCTGAGATCACTCGCGTCGCTCGCGCCATAGCCCTTGTCATCCACCGTCATGAAGCGGACCTTCGGGTCCTTCACATCCAGCGCGAACAGCAACGCCCCGGGATTGAAGTTGGTTTCGTACTGGGGTGAACGCAGCGTCAGCAGACAACGTACTCCGGCGCTGACGCCCACCGCCTCGCACTCGGTGGTGCCGGAGACGATTTCGAGCGGACTGTTGAGATTCGAAACCGTGCCGGTATTGCGGTACTTGCCGATCAGGCGCCGGAGCCAGCCGTCGATCGAGCCCAGATCCCTCACCTGCCGCTGACCGGTGACCAGCACCTCGGACAGCTCATCGATGTCGTCCGTCGCGGCCGGCGCCTGGGCCAGCGCCGTGCCAGACACCAGCAACAGGGCGCAAAGGCATTTCATGCAGTCACGGTATCATGTCGCACCGACCTGGAGATCACACCCATGCGATGGCGTGACGGCAGACGCAGCGAGAATGTCGAGGATGTCCGCGGCCGCAGTGGCGGCGGCATCGGCCGCGGCGCGAAGTTTGGTGCCGGCACCCTGGTGGCGCTCGTGGCGGCCTATTTCCTCGGCGTGGACCCGCGGCTGGTCATGGGGCTGCTGGATGGCGGCGACCTGGGCGGCACGCAGGTCGGGCCGGAACAGACCGCACCGCCCGACGACGAGGCCGGTCAGTACGCCGCGACGGTGCTGGGCTTCACCGAAGATGTGTGGGGTCAGCTGTTTGCAAAATCCGGCCAGCGCTACACACCGCCGCGGCTGAGACTGTTTTCGGGTGCGGATGTTTCGGCCTGCGGCGAAGCCAATGCGGCGGCCGGCCCGTTCTACTGCCCGGCCGACCAGAAGGTCTACGTCGATCTGGATTTCTTCCGCGAGCTGGTGCAGCGCTTCGGCGGACCCGGCGATGCCACCGAAGTCGGCAGCTTCGCGCAGGCCTACGTGATCGCGCATGAGGTCGGACACCACGTGCAGACGCTCACCGGCATCTCCGACAAGGTGCACCGCGCCCAGGCGCGCGCCACCGGGCAGGACGGCAACGCGTTGCAGGTGCGCATGGAATTGCAGGCCGACTGCTATGCAGGCGTTTGGGCGCACTACGAGCAGGACCGTCTGGATTCGCGCGACATCGACAGCGGCCTGGCCGCCGCTGCCGCGGTGGGCGACGACATGATCCAGAAGAAGATGCAGGGTTACGTGGTGCCCGAAAGCTTCACGCACGGCAGCGCCGCGCAACGCCAGCGCTGGTTCCGCAAGGGCTTCGACACTGGCCGGCCGGCCGACTGCGATACGTTTGCGGCGAACAGTCTCTAGACGCTGAAGATGCTGCGCCTACTGGTGGTGCAGGCAGTCGGTGTCACTGCGCGCAGCGCAGACGCAAGCAGGCTTCGACGGGAGATCATGCGGGCTCCCACCAGCCGTGCACCTGGGTGTGCAGCCGGAACGGCAACCTGACCCGCGCGAGGGGGCCGTCCTCGAGGCGCATGGCATCGGCGATGACCAGCTCCGAGCGCATTTGCGAAAAGTCATTGGCCACCGTCAGCACCCAGCCCTCGCCCTCCGGTGCATCGCGCCGTGCCGGCACGAACTGCGGCTCGGCCAGGCCATGGGTGGTGCCGGCCGACAGGCGCTCATGCCGGCCGGTGTGGTGGTCGAAGCGCCAGATCGCATTGGCCACGCGCACGGAAAGATTGCCGCCACGCGCACGGTCGAAGGGCAGCGACGGGTCGACCATCAGCATGTAGCTGTAGCGGAACGGCTGGCCGATGAACCGGTCATCGATGCGCACCATCGACGTGCCGCGCTGGCCCTCGAAGAGGGTCTCTTCCTGCCAGCTGTCGCCCTGCGAGCCCAGATCGAATGTCCAGCGGCGAATGGTCGGCGAGACACCGGCCACATCGAACGGCGAACCATCCGTATTCGGGAAGAACGGATGGAAGTTGTTGCTGGCCACCGGCGCGTCGAGGATCACGCGGTTGCCCTCCGTGCGCGCATTGGTGGTGTGCGCCAGCATGTTCTGTGCCGATGTGCCATGGAACCAGCGGATGTCCTGCACCTCACCGTCGCGTGGAATGATGGCGACATGGCACGGCAGGCTGCGATCGTAGGTCCAGTGAATCAGCCCCGCGTCGAGCCTGGCGCGGCTGGTGGTCACACCGGTGGTCGGCAGGATGATGTGCCGCTCGGTGATCGCCATGTCATGCATCATGCTGACCACCGGCGACTTGAACCACCATTCGCGGGTCAGCTTGCCGTGACGGTCGAACACGAACACGGCCAGATCATCGGTGGCATCGCCGCAGGCTTCATAGGCAAAGGCAATCATCTCGCCGGTACGCGGATCGATCTTGGGATGCGCCGTGAAAGTCTTCGCGCGCATCTGCCCATGGAAGTCGTACTCGCCCAGCGTGGCCAGCGTGGCCGGATCCAGGATCATCGGCGGGCTGTCCTCCTTCATCGAGAACAGCAGGCCGTGGTGGACCATCGGCGTGGTGTTGCCGGTGTTCATGCTCAGGCCCGCCACGGAAGGATCCGAGGTCAGGCGGTTGCGATAGCGCCCGAACAGCGCGTGGCGCGCGGCGGCTTCGGCCTCGTAGCGCGCGGTGCGGATGTAGCGGGTGCGGAAATCCACATGCCCATCGGCAAAGCGGAACAGGTCCACTGCCCCATCCGAGTTGTAGGGCGTGTCATCAGGGAAGCGCGGCGGGTAGCGCCGGTCGAGGCAGGAGCGGTAGAAGCTGCCCCTTAATCCGCCCGGTATCTCGCCCTCGACCTCGCAGTCGTGCAGGTCGGCCTCGAAGCGCAGCGGCGCGAAGAAGCCGGTGGCGGTCGGATCCCCTTTGAAGCTCACACCCATGGCGCCCGATTATGGGCGCAACGGCCGCCGCAAAGAACCCTGCCAGCCGCACCGGATTTTGAGTAGGCTCTGCCTCTGATCTGGAGGGGGACAATCCAATGGATGGCAGACCGGGCATTGCAGCAACCATGCTTGCCACCGCACTGGCGCTCAGCGCCGCACGGGCCGCCGAACCGCCGATGCAACCCACGCCGGTCTGCAACCGGCAGTGCCTGTATGGGGTGCTGGACCAGTACCTGGCCGGCCTGAAGGCCCACGACATCCGCAAGGTCCGCTGGGCCGCGCAGTTGCGCAACACCGAGAACAACGTGGAGCTGGAACTGGGCGACGGCCTGTGGGGCACGGTCTCGGAAATCGACCCCAACTACGAGATGCGTTTTGCAGATCCCGAGACCGGCCAGGTGGCGATCTTCGGCGTGGTGCGCGAAGCCGCCGAGCGTTCACCCTATGCCATGCGCCTGAAGGTGGTGCATGGCACGGTGGCGGAGGTGGAAACCATCGTGGTCCGCCCTTCCGACGCGGGCATTCCCTTCGTGACCGCCGACATCAAGCCGCTGCCGGTGTGGGACGAGATCCTGCCGCCGGCACTGCGCTCCTCGCGCCAGAAGATGATCGACGTGGCCAATGGCTACTTCGATACGCTGCAGCTCAATGACGGCACGTTGCACACGGAGTTCACCGACGACTGCAATCGCCGCGAGGACGGCATGCAGACCACCAACAACCCGCAGCAGATCCTGGATCCGATCTCCCGATTCGGCTGTGCGCAGCAGTTCCGGCTGGGCCAGTACCGCTATGACGACCGGCTGCGCGATCGCCGCTTCCTGGCGGTCGACGAGGAGCGCGGCATCGTGCTGGCCGGTGGCTTCATCGATCACGAGGGGCGGCTGGGAGAGTTCAAGCTCACCGACGGCACGGTCAAGACGGCGATCATCAGGCGGCCGCACACCTTCGTGCTGCTCGAGGCCTTCAAGATCCGCGGCGGCAAGATCCAGCAGGTGGAGGCATCGTTCGTCACGGTGCCCTACAACATGCCTTCGCCATGGATGAAGTAGCAGCCCGCGCAGGCACAGTGCGCAAGCGCCGGCTTGCGGGCTGGCTGGTGGCGCCGCTGCTGCTGACCGGCACCATCGCCACCGCACAGAACCAGCAACCCGCGCCGCCAGGGGCACAGGTCTACGCCCGTTATTGCGCGTCCTGCCACGATGCACCCACCGGGCGCGTGCCGCCGCGCGCGGCGCTGACGCAGCTGTCACCGCGGCGCATCCTGCGCACGCTGGATTTCGGGCTCATGATGAGCGTGGCCTACCCCATGCGCCGCGACGAGCGCGAACTGGTGGCCAGTTACCTCGGCAAGGGCACCGACGCCACCACGTCGCCAGCCACAGCGCGGTGCAAGGCCGGCGAGAAGATCTTCCCGCGCGCGCAGGCATCGAGCTGGACCGGCTGGAGTCCTGAGGCCGACAACACGCGCTTCCAGCCGCCGAAGAATGCGCGGTTGAATGCCGCGCAACTGGGCAGCCTGAAGCTCAAGTGGGCCTATGGTTTTGCCGGCGATGTAATTGCCTTCGCCGCACCCACGCTGATCGATGGCACGCTGTTCGTCGGCAGCGCAGGCGGCACCATCCAGGCACTGGATGCGGCGAGCGGCTGCATTCACTGGACCTTCGAGGCGGACGGCCCGGTGCGAACACCGCCCACGATCGTCCAGAGTTCCGGCCGCCGGGTGCTGCTGCTCACGGACCAGATCGGCGGCGTCTATGCGCTGGATGCGGGCACCGGCAAGCAGGTGTGGAAGACCCGCGTCGAAACGCATGAAGCCACGCGCCTGACCGGCACCATCGTGACGCACGATGGCCTGGCCTTTGTGCCGTCAGCCTCGTGGGAGGAATCGCGTGCGGTGGATCCGGCGTATCCCTGCTGCACATTCCGCGGCAGCCTCACGGCCGTGCGTGTGCGCGATGGTTCCGTTGCATGGAAGACCTGGCTGGTGGATGCACCGAAGAAAACCGGAGTCTCCGCGGCGGGTACCGACAAGTTCGGACCCTCCGGCGTGGGCACGTGGTCCGCGCCCACCGTCGATGCGGCGCGCGGACTGATGTACATCGGCACCGGCAACAACTATTCGCATCCGGCGACGAAGCTGAGCAATTCCGTCATTGCCATCGAAATGAAGACCGGACGCATTGTCTGGTCGCAGCAGCTCTCGCCCAATGACGTGTTCAATGCGCAGTGCGCGCGCGGCGGCGAGACCAATTGCGGGCCGGATCACGACTTTGCCGCAGCGCTGATGCTGGTGCGTACGGCAGGCCGTGAAGTGCTGGTGGCCGGGCAGAAGTCAGGCATGGTTTTCGGGCTCGATCCGGCACTGCAGGGCAAGGTGCTGTGGCAGACGCGCGTCGGCAAGGGCGGCATCGGTGGCGGCGTGCAGTGGGGCATGGCCAGCGACGGGCGCAACGTGTATGCAGCCGTGTCCGACGCGGCGCGCAAAGCGGGCGATCTGGGTTCGCTGCAGGTTGGCAACGCGGCGTTCGACCCGGTCGAGGGCGGCGGCCTCACTGCGCTCGATGTGCTCACCGGCCGCAAGGTGTGGTTCGCGCCCAGCACGCCCTGCAAACCACCGCGCGAAGGCTGCTCGCCCGCGCAACCCGGCGCGGTCACCGCCATCGACGGCGCCGTGTTCTCGGGTTCGATGGATGGTCACATCCGCGCCTTCTCCACCCGCGATGGCAAGCTGCTGTGGGATTACGACACCGAGCGCAGGTTCGATACGGTCAATGGCCAGAGCGCGCAGGGCGGGTCACTCGATGGCGCGGGTGCCGTCGTGGTCGACGGCATGGTGTACGTGAACTCGGGCTATCCGCGCATTGGTGGCGCGCCCGGCAATGTGCTGCTGGCGTTCGGCGTCGACAGCAGCCGACCGTAGCCCGGCGCAACACCCGAAAGCCCCACCAGCCGCGCGCCGGCCCACAGTCCGTGCGGCAGGCTGGAGACGACCGGCACGCCGGTGCGCGTTTCCAGCGGCGCGATGATCTCCAGTGTGCGAAAGCCTCCACAGGACACGAACAGTGCATCCGCCCTGGGCGCAGTGCCATGGACGCGCGCGCCGAATTCGATCAGGTCCTGCTGCGTCACCTTGTCGAGATCGGTCATGGCTTCGATGCCGAGGCCGGTGATCACGAGCGGTTCCAGCCCGTGCTCCAGCAGAAATGCGTGCAGACGCTCGTTGACGGTGTCGTTGTAGGCCGTGGCCACGGCCACGCGGCGCGCACCGACGGCTTTCAGGCCGTCGATCACGCCATTGCTCATGGTCGTTGCGGGCAGACCCGAAGCCTTCGTCATCAGCTCGCGCAGTTGCTGGTTGTACGCCTCGCCCTTGTAGAAGGTGAGGGATGTGCCAGCGAGTTCAATGGCATCCGCGCCAGCGGCGGCGAGCTTCATGGCCGCCGCCGGCAGGCGCAGCAGTGCCGCATCAAAGCTCTCCGGCGTCATGCGCTCGATCCCGAGGCCTGTCGCGACAAAGCGCAGCTGCCTGCCGTACATGGCCACGGCTTCCTCGGGCACGTCGCTCTTGTCCGGCGGCAGGATCAGGCCCAGCGTGGGGAGCTTGCCGGCCGCGCGCGCCCGCGAACCCAGCGCTGCCGAGGCCATGAGCGCGGTGGCGGAAGCAAGGATGCTGCGGCGATTGAATTGCATGGCGGTCAGAACGTCGAGCGCGTCGCGCCGCCATCCATCACGATGCACTGCCCGGTGATGTAACCGGCATGGCTGCTGCAGAGCCACGCGACGAGTGATCCGACGTCCTCCGCGTCTCCGAACCGGCCGGCAGCAATCTGGTATTGCGTGGCAAAGCGCTGCACCTCCTCTTCGTAGGAGGTGCCCTGCTCGCGTGCCCGGGCACCGAACTGCTCGCGCGTGAACGCCGTATGGAACATGCCGGGCAGCACGTTGTTGAGCGTCACGTTGTGGGAGGCGACGCGCAGCGCCACCGCGCCGGTGTAGTTGGCCAGCGCCGCGCGCGGCGCACCGGAGAGGATGCGCAGCTCCAGCGGATACTTTGCAGCGACGGTCGCGATGTTCACGATGCGCCCCCAGCGCCGGTCCACCATGCCATCGATCACCGCGCGGATGAAATGCACCGGGCTCATCAGGCCCGTCTCCACCGCCAGCTGCCACTGGGCTGCATCGATATTGCGATAGTCCGGCGTCATGGGTGGCGGTGAGCAGGTCGCAACCAGGATGTCCGGTTCGGGGCAGGTCTGCAGCACACGTGCCCTGCCATCAACGGTGGAGTGATCCGCCGCAACGGTGCGCACCGTGACGCCGGTGGCGCCGGCGATCTCCCTGGCGGTTGCCTCGAGACGTTCGACACTGCGCGCGCACAGCACCAGATTCACGCCCTCGCGGGCCAGCGCCAGCGCCGCGGCCTTGCCCATGCCGGCACTGCCGCCATTGACGATGGCCGTGCGTCCGCGGATACCCAGGTCCATGCAACCTCCGCAACGCGCGTGCGCTAGAACTTCACCGCCCGCGCGTCGTTCATGATGATGTCGTGATAGACCGGAAGCGACCAGCCGTCGGCTTCCAGTTCCTTGAGGCGCTTCTCCACCTTGCTCACGTAGTTGGCCGGCGTGCCGTACATGCTCTTCACGATGGCAGGGTCTATCGGCGTCTGGTACGCGGAGAGGGTGCACAGCAGCGGGGTCTGCATCCGGCCGGAACCGGCGCCGGTGCTGGCCGGGTTGGGAATGTTGGGCGTCGTGTACTTGTACAGCGGCACGTCGACCCAGGTGGTGCGGATACCGCCCAGCGGGTTGCCGTATGGATCGAGCTGCATCAGCGAGCCGTCATTGATCTTGTACATGTCCATGATCACGCGCGGTGCATGCGGCGGGGAGATGCCCTGGTCCACCCAGCGGAACATGTGGTACAGCGCTACCGACGCCAGCGGATCCAGCGGCATCTCTGACAGCGGCTCCAGGCAATCCTCCGGCAGCAGGCGCTTGCGGGTGTTGCGCGAATCCAGGTGCGCCATGGCGGCGAACTCGTACACGCGCAGCTGCTTGCCGGGTTCGTCACTGTCCTGCGCGGACGTGGCCACGTCCTGATATTCCCTCATGGTGGGCACGACGATGACGGGCACATCAACCGCCGTCAGCGCCGAGCCATTGTTCATGGTCGGCAGGAAGCCGTCATAGATGTTGCTCATGTCGGAGCGCTTCAAGGTGCGATGCGCCGGGAAGTAGCTGACTACCATCCCGGAGCTCGCCGACGTGCCCCACAGCACCATCTTGCGGATCTTCAGCTTCGCGATCGGGCTTTGCGGACTTCTGACCAACGCGCCGGCCTGCGCGAGGATGTCATTGACCTGGTTCTGGGCAACCTTCAGCGATCCATAGCGTTCGGGATTGAACGCCGCGATCTGGTCGACACCGGTGGTATCGATCTCCACCGCAATGTGGCCCGCATCCATGATGTAGAGCGCGTTGTATTCGTAGGCATGCGCGGCCGCGGCGGCCGGATGCATGGGCTCGGCCACGACAAATCCGCTGAACTTGCGATCATCCTTCGGCTTGCGGATGACCAGCCGCGTTTCGTAGGGCTGACCGGCCGCGGTGCCGGTGATGACGTATTCATCCACCGCGTAGTTGTAGGCATCAGGGCCCTTGCCCGGCCACAACGCACCGGCGGAGTCATAAACCTTGCCCGGCCCGGTGAGCGGCTTGATGGCGGGGATGGGTGCGACCACCGGCACGGGCGCCGCCTGGGGCGCACCGCCACCCGGCCCACCACCGCGCCGGGCCGGAATGCCGCCCGGCGCCTGGGCC
>CAYWDZ010000064.1:0-14233 GCA_964456255.1 uncultured Steroidobacteraceae bacterium
CTGACAGCTGGCGCTGGAAGAAGCTCTTGGTGCCGGTAATGCGGCTCGGAACGATCTTGCCCGTCTCCGAGACATAGGCCTTGAGCGTGCCCAGATCCTTGTAGTCGATGGACTTCACGCCATCGGCGGTGAAGCGGCAGAATTTCTTGCGGCGGATGAATCGTGACATCTGATTACTCCCGGAAGTCCATGTCATCGCCCATGTCGCGGTCGCGACGGCGCTCGGCGTCCTCTTCCTCGCCCCGTGCCATTGGCGAAGGCTCGGTGACAGCCTCGTCCATGCCGATCACCAGGTGACGCAGCACGGCGTCGCTGAAGCGGAAGGCGCCCGTGAGCTCGGCCAGAGTCTTCTGGTCGGTCTCGACGTTCAGCAGCAGGTAGTGGGCCTTGTGCACTTTGGTGATGGGGTAGGCCAGCTGGCGGCGGCCCCAGTCCTCGACCCGGTGCACGGTGCCACCGGTGGCGGTGACGATGCCCTTGTAGCGCTCGAGCATGGCCGGAACCTGCTCGCTCTGGTCCGGGTGGACCAGGACCACGATCTCGTAATGCCTCATGTGTACCTCTTTTGGATGAAGCCACCCGCCCAAGGCTTTGGCGGTGTGGCAAGAAGGGGCGCGAAGTGTACTCAAGGGCCCTCGGCGGGGCAAGGCTGCGCGGCAAATCCGCGTACCACCTGATGGCTACCGGCCGATGGACCAGGTGAAGCCCAGCCAGGCCGTCTTCACGCTGCCTCCCGACACGTGCTGCCTGTTCCATTGCAAACGTGCATCCCAGGCTCGGGCGACATGCACATCCACGCCGGCGCCGAGGATCAGCCCCGAGTCAGCATTCCGGGTGGTCGCCTCGGGAATAAAATTGCCCAACTCGTCGGTGTGGGCACTGGTACGAAGCCGGCTCTGGAGGCGTCCGACACCAGCCGCGCCAACCAGCGCCACCCTACTGCCCAGGGGCAACGTACCCAGGAAAAGCACATCAAGGTTCCGCCCGGCGTAGCTGATCCCATACTGCCCTTCGGGTATGCAGGCGTTACCCGAAGGACATGAGCGCCAGTGCTCGGTCAGATCGGAATACGAGCCTTCGACGGCAAACCAGTTGCCGAATCGATAGCCCACGTGAGCAGCCCACGCATCGCCATCGCCAGAGTAATGGAACGGCAGATCCGATTGACCAACCGAGGCCCCTACATACGGTCCAGACGCCGCGGCCACCGGGGTCAGCAACGCCAGACCAACCGATACCAGGATCCTGTTGTGCGCCATGAACCTCTCCTTGGTGGTGCACGCTGTGTTGACCCTCACTGACTCCAGGCGGAGGGCATGCCGTAAGGCTGGTCGACCGAGACCGCCTCGACCCGCTGGACCTGGCCGCCGACCACCTTGAACACCTCGAACAGCTCGCGGGCCAGCGGGTGGAAGGCCTGAGTCTCGACCTTCTGCCCGTCCGTGAGCGTGTACTGCCGCTGCGCCATGCTGAAGTCGGCAATGCCGGCCGTGACGACCAGGCCCCGAGCCTCATCCACCGCCAGCACGCGATGGCCGCGGATCCGGTCGAGCGGACGGTACAACCCCAGCTTCAGCTGCGCCTCGCAGCCTTGCGCGTACTTGCCCGGCGACTGCACGATGCCGGCCGAACCCACCGCGCCACTGGTCACTTCGATACCGTTCTCGGTGCGCGTGCAGCCCGGCGCGAACTTCACTTTCAGCGCGCCGTCAACGCGTGCCATGGTCTGGGTGTAGGCATCGACCGCCGCGATCAGCTGCTGGCGCGAGCTGCGCTGACCCGAAGGCACCGACGACGTGAACGCAGCGTCGATCGCGAACTTCTTCGCGTCGCCCCACGGGCCCGGGTTGCGCTCACGCGCGACGATCACCTCGAGCTCGTTGATGTGCGCGCCGAGCACTCCGAGACGCACCCCAGCCCAGGCCGCCGCATCGTGGTCGTAGATCAATCCGTACCAGGTGACGCTGTGGTTCTTCTCGTCGGGAACAATCAGCGCCTGGTCGGACTTGCTGCGGATCGAACCCCAGATCCCCTCGCCAATCTGCTGCCCCACGCCGTTCTCGGTGAAGCGCACCGTCTTCGCCCAGGGAATCTCTTCAGGCTTCTGCGCCGCGAACGAACTCATGAAGCGACCTGCGAGCGCGGTCAGGCATGCGTTGTCGCACTTCTCCTTCAGCGTGGCCGGATCCTCGGGCGGTGCGGGCAATGGCGGCAGGTACTCATAGAACGGGTTGTGCATGAAGTAAGGCACGTAGGTGAAGATGGCCTCGATGCGGTAGATCTTGCTGTCACGCACCTTGAAGGCCTCGAGCAGCGAGATCGAGTTCGGCCATTTGAGCGCCGTGTTCATCATGCGCCCGTCATTGATCCGGTAGCGGTCGAACTCGTTCGCGTGGTCGAAGAAGCCCGTGGCCACCACCACGCCGCGCTCCACGTCGATGACCGGGTAGCGGCGCTCGCGGATGCGCTTGTTGATGCGATACATGCCGGTCTTCAGGTTGTTCTCGCAACCCTGCCCGGCATTGCTGGCCGCGCCGCCGGCATTGCCCGCAGTGGTCAGGATGCCGTTTTCGAGACGACCGCATTCGGCGTCGAACGGCGTGAACAGATTGCCGTCGTTCAATTCAACCGTACTGAAGTAGCCGTTGGCCACGGCCTGCAGGCGCTCGCGCGAGCGACGCTGCTCCGGCGGCAGGATCTCGTTGAATGACGGATCGTGCACCACCTTGGTCACGTCCGAGAACGGCAGCGGCAGACCGCCATTGCGCACCACCACCTGCTCGGCTTCGACCAACACGCCACCCTGCACGCCCAGGCGCAGCGCGAAGTACACCGGCCGGCCGTTCTCCTCGGCGGTGCCGAGCCAGGCCACGTTGCCGGTCTGCGTGTCGGCAGCGATCAGTGCAGTGGGCGCTACGCCGGTGGCCGTGGCCCACATGCCCTCCTTGCCGAAGGACAACTCCACATTGTTCTCGGTGAAGCGCACCGACTTCGCCTGCTTCAATGTGGATGCGTTGCGCTTGGCGATCGCAGCCACGTAATCCTTCGCGAATTGCGTGAGGCAGGCGTGATCGCAGGTGGGCACGCGCCACGCGGTGCTTTCATCCGGCGCGTGCGCCTGCGCGGCCACTGCCGCCAATGCCAGTACGGAAACGATCAGCTTCTTCATGGGAACTTCCTCAGCGCGGCAGCGGAATGGCAATGGCCTTGAAGGGCCCGGGATCCTGACCGCGCAGCTTGGGGTCGGTGAGATAGTTGATCTTGCCCTCGACGGCATACACGGTATCGCCGACCAGCGTGACGCCAGGGGAGGATTGCAGCCCTTCCTTGAGTACCACTGTTGTCACCTTGTCGTCGGCAATGGTCAGCAGCGTGATGCGCCCGGGAATGTTTTCGGCTTGCAGAAAGCGGTTGCCGCCGATGGACCTGAGGCCATCCGGGCCTTCCAGCTTGCGATCCACGTTGAGCTTCGTCAGTACCGCGGGGGCGCCATTGGGTTGTGGCGTCACGCGCCACATTTCCTGCTTGCGCACATTGTTGATGTACATCGTGCCGTCGCCGGCAAAGGCGATGCCGTCGATGCCCACCAGCGGGTCACCGCTGGCGACCACTTCCAGTGCCGCGCCGCCCTTGGGCAGCCTGAGCACGCGCCCCCCGGAGGTATCCGTGGCATAGGCCGCGCCATCGCGGCCGATGGCGATGTCATTGCAGGTGCCACCCGGGGCCGGGAACGGCCAGCGGCCGATCAACTTGCCCGTCTTCAGTTCAAATGCCACCAGCTCCGACGGCGCGGGCGGCCCGGCCGGACGCGGACCACCAAAGGGCGGAGCGGCGCAGGCCCACAGGCGCCCCTGCGTATCGTCCGCCAGCACGCCGTAAACCGACTTCAGCCCGTTCTCGGCATTCGGCGTGATGAACGGCTGGGCCGTCGTGTCCTTCGGCCCGGCGCGATAGATGATGCCGGGCACACTGCCGGTGAACAGCGAACCATCCTTCGCCGAGGTGACACTCTCGGGGTGCACGCCCATGCCGTTGATAAGGATGTCGCCACGCGAAGGCATGGCCGCGGGACCCGCAGCGCAGCCCGCCAGAAACGCGAGCGCCAACGCGCTCACCATCGTGATACTTGCTTTCATGCCCCCCGGCCCATCAGGATTTGCGGGCAATGAGAATACATCACTTCGGGTTGGTTGCCGCCCTCACGGCACTACTGGGATTTACCGCTGGCTGCTCGAAATCCGCAGCGCCGGTCGATTCCGTCCGTCTGGCGGGTGCGGCGAACGAGCCGGGGCAATGGCTGATGGACGGACGCACGTACGACGCGCAGCGTTTCAGTCCGCTCAAGGCCATCAACGAATCCAACGTCGGCGAGCTGGGCCTTGCCTGGTATGCCGAACTCGACACCTTTCGCGGCGTGGAGGCCACGCCGCTGTTCGTGGACGGCGTGATCTACAACGTCAGCGCCTGGAACATCGCCAGCGCCTACGATGCCAAGACCGGCAAGCTCCTGTGGACCTACGACCCCGAGGTGCCGCGCGAATGGGGCCGCTATGCCTGCTGCGAGCCGGTGGCGCGCGGCCTCGCGTTCTGGAAAGGCAAGGCCATCATCGCCACGCTCGACGGGCGATTGATCGCGCTCGATGCGAAGACCGGCCAGCCCGTGTGGACTGCCACGACCTTCGACAAGTCCCAGCCCTGGTCGATCACCGGCGCGCCGCGCGTGTTCGACGGCATCGTGGTGATCGGCAATGGCGGCGCGGATCTGGGCGTGCGCGGTTTCGTCAGCGCGTGGAATGCCGACACCGGCGAGTTCCTGTGGAAGTTCTATCTCGTTCCGGGCGATCCGTCGAAAGGCCCCGACGGCGCGGCTTCCGACAGCGTGATGGAGATGGCGGCCAGGACCTGGACCGGTGAATGGTGGAAATGGGGCGGCGGCGGTACGGCGTGGGACTCCATCGCCTACGACCCCGAGCTCGGCACGATCTACGTCGGCACCGGCAATGGTGGCCCGGACGCGCAGCTGTATCGCAGCCCGCAGCGCGGCGACAACCTGTTCCTGTGTTCCATCGTGGCGCTGGACGCAAAGACCGGCACCTACAAGTGGCATTACCAGGAAGTGCCGGAGGAAGACTGGGATTACACCTGCACCCAGTCCATCGTGCAGGCGGATCTCGTCATCGATGGCCAGCCGCGCAAGGTCCTGATGCACGCGCCGAAGAACGGCTTCTTCTACGTGATCGATCGCACCAACGGCAAGTTCATCTCCGCGCAGAACCACGTACCCGTGACCTGGACCTCGGGCATCGATCCGGTCTCGGGCAGGCCGGGCATGTATCCGGAGGCGCATTACGGCACCGACCCCGTGCTGGTCGCACCGGGCCCTGGTGGCGGCCACAACTGGTTCCCGATGGCCTTCAACCCCGAGACCGGGCTCGCCTACTTTCCGCAGTACGAGCACTGGTTCATCTACGCGCTGGATCCGAACTTCAAGCCGCAACCCTTCCGCTCCAATGGTGGCTGGGGCGGCTACGGGCCCGATGCGATGAAGAAGCGCGCCGCGCTGCAGAAGCTGATCAACGAGCGCGAGAAGACCGCGCTGGTTGCCTGGGATCCGGTCAAGCAGGAAGTACGCTGGAAAGTACCCCTGCCCCGCCATGGCAATGGTGGCGTGCTGACCACCGCCGGCAACCTGGTGTTCGAAGGCACGACCAGGCAGACCTTGGCCGCGTTCCGGGCCACCGATGGCAAGCAGCTGTGGGAGATGCCGGTGCAATCGGCACCGGTGGCCGGGCCCATCACCTATGAACTCGATGGCGTGCAGTACATCGCCGTCAACGCCGGCTGGGGCGGTGGTGCCGCGCAGGTCGAGCGCGGCATCGGCATCGCCGAAAACCGCGCCTCGGCGCGATTGCTGGTATTCAAGCTCGGCGGCAAGGTGCAACTGCCGCCGCTGGCCCCTGCTCCACCCATTCCCAATCCACCACCGCTGCGCGCCAGCGAGGAGACTGTGCAGAAAGGTGCCGCGATCTTTGCCCAGACCTGCGCCAAGTGCCATGGACAGCTGGCGGTGGGCGGCGTGAAGGACCTCAGGCAGATGAACGCCCAGGCCCACGCGAATTTCAACGACATCGTGCTGAAGGGCACGCTGGTGCAGAAGGGCATGGCCAGCTTCGCCGATCTGCTCAACGCGCAGGACGTGGAGGCTGTGCACGCCTATGTGATCGCGCGTGCCAATGAGGACTGGGGCCGCAGCACGGAAAACACGGGCGGCCCACACTGACTGGAAGGCCAGTGGTCCCTAAGGCAACGCGAACACGAACACCTGCGAGCTGCGCACCGGCGGCAGCGTGATTTCCGGAACGATGCCGGGCCAGGTGGTCGTGGACGGACTGCCGTAGCCGGCGATCAGCGCCACGTACTGCTTGCCGTTGATCGAGTAGGTGATCGGCGAGCCGTTCGGCACTTCGGGCAGGCCCACGCTCCACAGCTTCCCGCCGGTTGCGGCGTCATAGGCCGAATAGTGCCGGTCGAGCGCGCCGGCAAACACCACCCCACCCGCGGTCGCCAGCACACCGGTGGTCTGCGGCGCTCGCTGCCGCGCCTTCCACAAGGTCTTGCCGGTGCTGGTGTCGATGGCCTGCAGCAGACCGTACTTGCCGTCGCTGTCGGGCCGCGGCGTGATCGAGGGCGATACGCCCGTCGACAGGAAGCCACCCCGGCCCGGCGTCAGCGTCACGCACACGTCCACGGCCACGACGTAGAAGATATTGCGATCCACATCATGCGATGTGGGCATCCAGTTGCGGCCGCCACCGTCGAATGGACACAACGTGATCGGATGATTGAGGCCTCCAGGGATCTTCGCCGGATCAATGGTCTTGGCACCGGTCTTCGGGTCCACGGCAGTGATGAAGTCCTGCATGCCCATGTCGAAATGACCCAGGTACTGGCCGTTCGCCGCATCCAGGGCATCGAACCAGCCTTCCTTGCCCGAGGTGACCACGGCCTTGCGCGTGCGGCCATTCACCTGGAGCGGAATGATGGCGCGCTCGAACGCCCAGTCCATGTCCCACTGGTCGTTCTTCATGTGCTGGAAGTACCAGACCAGCTCGCCGGTGCGCGGCCGTATGGCCAGTGTCGTATCGGTAAACAGCGCATCGGTGGTGGTGCCCGGCTTGCCCGCAGGGAAACGCAGCGGACCGGTGTCATAGGTGGGGCCGGGGCCGAAGAACGCCAGATCCAGATCCGCATCGTAGGTGCCGGAGGTCCACACCGAACCACCACCACGCTCTTCCACCGGCAGGCCGTTCCAGCTCTCGCCGCCCGGCTCACCCGGTTGCGCAACCGTGTGGAAGCGCCACAGCGGCTCACCGGTCTCGGCATCCAGTGCGGCAATCGACGAACCGCCCGGCGTCTGCGCACCGACCAGACCCTGCATCACCACGCCATTGGCAACCAGCGGCCCGCCGGTGATGCGTCCCACGCCTTGCCCCACGTCGCGATCCCACACCACGCGCCCGGTCCTGGCATTCAGTGCCACGATGTGCGCGTCGGACGTCGCCGTGTACAGCTTGTCGCCCCACAATCCCATCGTACGCTTGGAAGTCGGTCGCGCGTTGTCGGGCAGGCGGCGCTCGTAGCGCCAGAGCTCGTCACCAGTCTCGCCGTCCAGCGCGAACACGCGATCACCGTAGGCGTAGACGAACAGCACGCCATCGTGGAACAGCGGCTCGATGGTGTTGGGACCTGCCGGCAGCGTCAGCGACCAGGCCAGCTGCAGCGTTGCAACGTTCTGCTTCGTGATCTGCTGCAGTGGCGAGAAGCCCTGGCCCTGATGGCCGCGACGCCATGACAACCATTCACCCGGAGCGGGATTCGACAGCATCGCCTCGGTGACCGGCGTGATCCGGTCGAGCGGATTGGGTCGCTTCGGCCACGCCGGCACCTTCGCGCCCGGCGTGAGATTCATGAATCCACCGACGCGCGCCTGTTCCTGGCCGGACAGCGCCTGGCCAGGAACGGCCATGGAGGCAAGCACCTGGGGATCACCCGTGAGCGCCACCTGACCCGGCGCGGCACCGTTGTCGGCCATC
This sequence comes from uncultured Steroidobacteraceae bacterium, assembly GCA_964456255.1. Lineage (GTDB taxonomy): Bacteria > Pseudomonadota > Gammaproteobacteria > Steroidobacterales > Steroidobacteraceae > ZC4RG30. The sequence goes on from CAYWDZ010000064.1 coordinate 8,094, forward strand.
AGCCGCGCCAGCACTGCGACATAGGTTGATTCATTCAGCTGACCCACCGCCGCGGGCGGCATGGAGCGGCGCATGTAGGCCAACAGTTCGCTCAGCGGCGCAGCGCCCCAGTGGTTCTGGAACGTCCTGCCCTTCAACGTCGGACCAAACTGCCCGCCCTGCATGGCATCGCCGTGGCAGGCCGCGCAGTACTGCGCATAGGCGGTGCGACCGGCCTCGGCCTGTGCCGCGGTGAAGGCTGGCGCTTCCAGCGCAGCAGCAGTGGATGCCGCCACGAGCAGCCCAGCCGCGGTTGCTGCCATGAATCGACCATCGAATCGCGTCATGAGAAATTCCCTAGCGTCGTGAGCGGCCACCACCCGAGCGGCCGGCGCCGGCAGGAGGAGCCACGGATCGTGGCGCACCCTGACGCGATGGTGACGGCACCTGCTCGGAGGGCAGTTGCGGCAACCGGACTCCGGAGGCCGCCGCAGCGGCTTCCTCTGGCGTCATGCGGCGCAGATCCAGCGACAGCGTGGACACCCGGTTGTAGTTGCGTTCGACGTCGATGGTCATGCTGATGTAGCTCAGATCAGGCGGAATGTAGATGCGCGTGACGCGCTGGCACAGCTGCGATGCCGGCGTGTTCGCACAACGCGTGCTGGACCTCGCCGTCTCGCCCTTCAGCACGCCCTCACCCGGTTCAGCCAGACTCTGGTTGTCCACCTGCAGGGATCGTATCTTCGACGCCACCGGATCGAGCCCGTACTCGATCATGGCGGGCGCAAGCGATGACACGCCGGTCTGCCCGCTCTGCCCATCGGCGCCGTAGTCCTCGTCCCACAGCACGTTGATCACGCACTGCATGCCGGCTCCGGGCCCGATGGTGATGCAGTCTTCCATGCCCCTGGCGTGCAACGCGTTCGCCTCGTCACCGTCCCGGTAGAAGACCCCTTCGATGCGGAATCGACCCTCCAGCTTCCTCAGCCACACGTCCATGTCGGCGGCCATCTGCACGCGGCGGGCCTCCTGCATTTCAGGTGTCATGGGCTCCGCCGGTTCGGCGATGTCGCGCGGATCGGCGCTCACGGCGCCGCTTGCCATCAGCGCGGCGGATGCCAGCAGCAGAACGCGGATTGTGCGCACGCGGTTCATGGCTGCCTGCCGGCGTCATCTTCGCCGGGCCTGGACAGCAGGTGCTGCACGAACACGAAGCGCACGACCAGATTGGAATTCTGCTCGATATCGATCTGGGTCTGGATCAGCTTGCCGTCGGGCTCGGCACTGATGTGCATGATCCGCTCACAGGCTTCGAGCACATTCACGCAGGGCGCCCTGGTGGTCAGCACATTGCCGGTGAGATAGCCGCGTCCGGTGTCTGCCAGGCCCTTGTTGTCCACCTGCTGGAAGTGGATCGCGATGAAGTCGGCGTCATAGCCGTAGAGGGTCATGGCCGGCGCCAGCGTGGAGATGCCGCCAAGCACGTCCGTGCCATCGGGTCCGCGCACCTTTGGCCAGTTCACGCGCATCACGCACTGCACGCCCGGTCCCGGGCCGAAGCCGACGCAATCACCCACCCCTCTTACGGGCAGGCGGCCCTGCGGCGCCCCCTCGGTACGCAGTTCGACGAATCCCTCGTAGTCGTACTTGCCGACCAGGCGGCTGAGCCACTTGAGGACCGCCTCCGGGTCGCGGACCTTCTTTGCCTGGGCGCCGGTGACCAGCACCTCGCCGAGTTCCAGATCCTTGGTGGCCTTGGGCGGAGGGGGCAGCTGACTCGGCTGGACCGGTGCCGCGGCAAGCGCCGGGCCTGACAACCACAGCGCCTGCACGATCGTCCAGCTCTTGAGTGCTTTCCTGGCTCTCCGGCTGCGCACAGCGCCCCCTTTGTTGTTCTCACGCCCCACCAATCCCTGGGCAGGCATGGTAGCCCGACAGGCCCGCGGGCTGCCGGTCGCCGAATCTTCGATGGTTGAAATCAGATGAAGGTGTTTTCCAGCACCAGCACACCCGCACCCGTATTGGAGATGGGTGCGTGGTAGTGCTTGTGCACCACCTTCACGTTCTCCTGCAGCGCGCCGCGCATCACCAGCCACATGATGGTCTCGATGCCCTCGGTGCCGGTACGCCGCATGATCTCGGTGTTGGTGAAGCGGGTCATCCACTCCGGATCGCTGGCGATTCGATCCATGCACTCGAGGTCGAAGTCAACGTCGATGAGGCCGGCGCGCGGCCCCTGCAACTGGTGGCTCATGCCGCCGGTGCCCAGCACCACGACCTTCAGGTCCTCGGGATAGGACTCGACCGCAACGCGCAGCGCCTTGCCCAGCTTGAAGCAGCGGGCGGCCGTCGGCACCGGGTGCTGCACCGTGTTCACCGCCAGTGGAATGGTGGTGACCGGCCAGACTTCGTGCGTGCCGTAAAGGGCGCGGAGGGGATTCACGAAGCCATGATCGACCTTCATTTCCTGGCAGGTGCAGATGTCGATCTCCTGTTCCATCAGCTTCTCGGCAATGTGCCAGGAGAACGCCGCATTACCCTTGAAAGGTGACACCGGCTTCAACGCCCAGCCTTCGTCGGTGTTGTAGTACGTGTCGGCGCAGCCCAGCGCAAACGTCGGCACCTTGTCGAGGAAGAAATTCAGGCCGTGGTCGTTGTATACGACAATGGCCACGTCCGGCTTGTGCTTCTGCAGCCATGCCTTGGCAGGCTCGTACCCGTCGAAAAAGCGCTTCCAGTAGGGCTCCTGCGTGATGCCATTGGCGATGGCATTGCCAACCGCCGGAATATGCGAGCTCGTGACTCCGCCGATGATCCTAGCCATTCCAGTATCCCCCACGCTTTGCCAGCTTCTCTTCCAGACCTTCGCGATTCTTCAGCAGCTTGGCCTGGAACTCCGGGGTGGTGATGCCCTGGAACGCCGCACCGCAGTCCTGCACCGACGTGCCCCGGGGGATCGCCATCTTGGCCATGTAGTAGATGTTCGCGCCGGCCCTCAACATGCCAAGGAAGTCCTTCTTCAACACGAATTCCTTGAACCTGCCCTTCACGCCGAACTTGTCGCAGTAAGCGGCCGGGTCCTGGTCGAATTCATTGCGGTTGGCTTCGTCGCAGAACGAGAACAGCAGCTTGTTCAGCGCATAGGACTCGTGTGCATGCTTGCCGTCGAACACATAGGTTCCCGGAATATCGTCGTAGTCGTGCTTGCTCCAGGCCATGGTCAGCTCCACCCCTTGCGTATTGCGAATACCCTAGTGACTGCAGGGGCAGGAGTATAGTTCCCCTGCCCGCGAAAGATCCGATCATAAGGAACCCGCCGCCGGCAGGACCGGTCCGAGCGTACCGAGCCGGGAATTCCTGTCAGCGGCAGCGGCCCCGCAGGTGATGGGGTATGCTCGCCGGCAATTCGAACCATGCTACGGGGATAGGCTTTCCATGACTTGCAGGATGCACTTCGCGACCAGGATCTTCTGCCTGGCGTTCGCTACTTTCTTCTCCATTGGGCTCGCCAGCACAGCCAGCGCAGCCGACGCCGCCCCGGCCAGCAAGGCTCCGGCCGCAGCGGTACCCATCGCCCAGGTCCAGGAGCTCGAGGAGATCCTGGTGCGCGGCAAGAGCATTCGCGACGCCATCGCCGACGCCGAGGACGAATTCTTCGCGCTGTACAACAAGGTCAACAAGGATGACGACTACAGCACCAGCTGCATCTATGTGAACACGGATACCGACACGCAGATCAAGTCGCGCATGTGCATACCGGGCTTCCTGGCGGATGCGCTGGCCGACCAGGTCTACTTCCAGCAGCAGTGCCAGTCACCCGGGCAGGACGAGGAGGGCAACGACTACCCGCCGCCGCCCTGCTACACGCCGCCGCCACCGCAGCTGGTGCTGATGGAGCGCAGCAAGGACTACGCGAACAATCTGATGAAGGTGATCAAGACCGACCTGAACCTGCAGAGGATGGCCGGGAACCTGGACAAGCTGTACTACGAACTGCTGGCAGTCCAGCAGCAGTACATCAAGGTCAAGACTGCTGAAGTGCAGAGCAAGGAAGCGGCCAAGGCCGGCCAGAAGTCAAAGAACTAGGATTTCGTTCATGTGGCTGTGTGAACAGGAGGCTTTATGCAAGTCACGATCCGGAAACTTCCACTGACCATCGCGGCGCTGCTGTCGATCGCAGCGGCCACGGGCACCTACGCGGCGGACATTGGCGCCCCCGACGCCACCGCGGCGTCAGGCAGCGACCCGACAACGCAGGAGCTGGATGAGATCATGGTGCGGGGCACGCGCGTGCGCGAAGCCATCGCCACCGCCGAAGACGAGTTCTTCATGCTCTACAACAGCCTCAACAAGGACGATGACTACAGCGCCAGCTGCGTGTTCATCCCGCTCGGGGACACGCAGATCAGGTCCCACATCTGCATCCCGGGCTTCATGGCCGATGCCATGGCCGATCAGGTGTATTTCGCGGATCAGTGCCGCGCCGCGGCCCGCGATCTTGCCGCAGCTCCGTGCTACACGCCGCCCAGTCCGCAGGACGTGCTGACCGAGCGCAGCAAGAGCTATGCGAACAACCTGATGAAGGTCATCCGCACTGACGAGCGTCTGGGCAGGATGGCCGGCAATCTCGACACGCTCTACCACGAGCTCAATTCGATCCAGCAGCAGTACGTCAAGGTCAGGACTGAGCGGGCCCCGGCTCAGGGCCCGCGCATACAGCAGTAGTCAGGCGGCCCTGCGCAGGCCCTCGCCCATTGCGACGGCCTGCGCGCCCATGGCGCGCTGATCCCAGATCGACAGCACACCATTGCGGTCCTCCACCAGCGCCGTGCAGTGCTCGACCCAGTCGCCGTCATTGCAGTAGAGCACGCCGTCCATCTGTGCCACATGCGGGCGATGGATGTGGCCACAGACGATGCCATCCACCTTGCGGGCAGCGGCAGCCGCAGCGGCAGCCTGCTCGAAGCGCTGCACATAGGTCATCGCATTGCCCACCCTGGCCTTGAGCCAGCTGACCAGTGACCAGCGCGGCAATCCGGCCACCATGCGCAAGGCGTTCACCGGACGATTGGCGAGCAGGATCAGGGAATAGAGTGCGCTGCCGATCAGTTTCAGCGCCGGGCTGAAGCGTACGGCGGTGTCGAAGGCATCGCCGTGCATCACCAGCATGCGACGGCCGTCGCGCGTGACGTGCACGCATTCCTCGTGGACTTCGACACCGGCCAGCACGCTGCCGGTCAGCAGGCGCGCCAGTTCATCATGATTGCCCGGTACGTAGACCACGCGGGTGCCAGCGCGCACCTTGCCGACGATCAGCCGGAGCACCTCGTGATGGGCCGCAGGCCAGTAGATACCGCGTCGCATGCTCCACAGGTCGACCACGTCCCCGACCAGATAGAGCGTGTCCATTTCCACCTGCTGCAGGAATGCGGCGATTTCCTCTGCCTGGCATTCGCGCGTTCCAAGATGAAGATCAGAGATGAAGGCGGCCCTGACCCGGGCTCGGACGTGCAGCATGGGAGACATTCTTCAGTGAACTCCTTATGACATCCCGCTGCCCGCGAGATTCGACTCGAACTCGGCGGTGCAGCTCGCCCAGTCATAACGGCACGCCCGTTCGCGGCATACCGCCGGTGAGGCTCCGAGCGCGCGGCGCGCGGCTGCCCCAAGATCCGTATCGAGCGCACCGGTGAGACCATCCTCGATCACATCCACGGGGCCGGTCACCGGGTAGGCCGCCACCGGGACGCCGCAGGCCATCGCCTCCAGATTGACCAGACCGAAGGTGTCGGTGAGGCTCGGAAACACCATCACGTCCGCGGCTGCCACATAGCGCGCCAGGTCCTCGCCGTGCTGATAGCCGACGAAGTGCGCCGCGGCGTACTTGCGCTCCAGGCGCTCGCGCTCCGGCCCGTCTCCGACGATGAGCTTGCTGCCCTCCCAGCTCATGCCCAGGAAGGCATCGAGGTTCTTCTCCGGTGCCAGGCGCCCGACATACACCGCAATCGGACGCGGCATGTTCAGCCAGGCCTTGTCCCGCGGCCGGAACAGCTGCGAATCCACGCCACGCCGCCAGCGAACGAGATTGCGAAAGCCGCGCTGCTCGAGCTCGCTCTGCAGCGGCGGCGTGCTGACCATGCAGCGCTCGCCGGCCTGATGGA
>CAYWDZ010000065.1:0-13971 GCA_964456255.1 uncultured Steroidobacteraceae bacterium
CGGTGGCGGCGCGGTTCATCTGCGCAGCAGGTACTGGTTCAGCAGGTTCTCGTAGCGCTCCTGCTTGCCGCTGATCTGCTTCGGCTCGCCGTTCTTCGCGGCCCGCGCGGTGAGGTCGGTGAGCTTGAGCTTGCCGGCCTCGAAGTCCCGGCCCGCGCCGCTGTCGAAGCTGGCGTAGCGCTCCTTGCGCCAGGTCTCCCACGGCGAGGCGGTGAGCAGTTCATGCGCCACCTTGAGGCCGTGCGCGAAGGCATCCATGCCGCCGATGTGCGAGATGAACAGGTCCTCCATGTCGGTGGATTCGCGGCGCGGCTTCGCGTCGAAATTCAGGCCGCCGACCAGGCCGCCCTGGCGCAGCACCACCATCATGGCGCCCACGCAGTCGTACAGGTCGGTGGGGAACTGGTCGGTGTCCCAGCCGTTCTGCGCATTGCCGCGGTTGGCATCGATGCTGCCCAGCAGGCCGTGGTCCGAGGCCACCTGCAGGTCGTGCTCGAAGGTGTGTCCGGAAAGCGTGGCGTGGTTGGCCTCGATGTTGAGCTTGAAGTCCTTGTCCAGACCATGCTGGCGCAGGAATCCGGCCACCGTGGCGCTGTCGAAATCGTACTGGTGCTTCATCGGCTCCATGGGCTTGGGCTCGATGAAGAAACAGCCCTTGAAGCCAATGCTGCGGCCGTAGTCGCGCGCCATCGCCAGGAAGCGCCCGAAGTGCTCGAGCTCGCGCTTCATGTTGGTGTTCACCAGCGAGGCATAGCCTTCGCGGCCGCCCCAGAACACGTAGTGCTCGCCGCCTAGTGTTACGGTGGCGTCCAGCGCGTTCTTCACCTGCACCGCTGCGCGGGCCACCACGTTGAAGTCCGGGTTGGTCGCAGCGCCATTCATGTAGCGCGGATGCGAGAACAGGTTCGCCGTGCCCCACAGCAGCTTCACGCCGGTGGCAGTCTGCCGCTCCTTTGCCAACGCCACCATGTGCTTAAGGTTCTTCTCGTACTCGCCGATGTCTTCCGCATCGGGCGCAAGGTCGATGTCGTGAAAGCAGTAGTAAGGCACGCCCAGCTTGGTGAAGAACTCGAAGGCCGCGTCGACCTTGGCTTCGGCGGTGCCCATCGGCGTGCCGGTTTCCCACGGAAAGCGGCGCGTGCCCGGGCCGAACGGATCGTGGCCGGCATTGGTGAAGGTGTGCCAGTAGCAGGTGGCAAAGCGCAGGTGCTCGGCCATGGTCTTGTCGCCGATCACGCTGGCAGCGTCATAGACCTTGAATGCAAGCGGGTTGTCCGAACCGGGGCCCTCGTACCCGATGCGGCCGATGCCGGGGAAGTATTCGCGCTTGCCGATGAAGGGAGTAGTCATGATCGTCCAGTCCTTGAAAGTCTATGAATATAGCGATTTGGCAGATTGCAGATGCCGCTGGAACTGCTGGTAGGCCGGGCCGTACGCAGCGACGGCCTCGGCATCGGGGCTGGCGCCACGATGGGGCAGCATCAGCACATGCTCGCGGGCCAGGGCCAGCAGCTCGTCCGCGCTGCCCTGCGTGTCGCAGGCCCACAAGGCCTGCAGGGCGGCGCCAAAGGCCGCGCCTTCGGATTGCGCGGGCACTTCCACCGGCAGATTGAACACGTCGGCCACCATCTGTCGCCAGGCTGCGCTCTTGCTGCCGCCGCCGGTGAGGCGGATGGCATTGAAGGCCAGGCCAGTGGCACGCAGCGCATCGAAGCCATTGCGCAGCGCGTAGGTTGCGCCTTCCATCGCGGCCCGGTACGCATTGCCGCGCGTGAAGTTTTCGTGGTGCAGGCCGAACAGGCTGCCGCGCGCCTTCGGCAGGTCCGGCGTGCGCTCGCCATGGAAGAACGGCAGCATGCCGAGGCCATCGGCGCCGGGGCGGGTGCCGGCAAGCACCGCATCGCCGTCGCGGGTACTGAAGCCGAATGCATTCGCCACGGCTTCGGTGGCAACCGTGCAGTTCATGGTGCAGACCAGCGGCAACCAGCCGCCGGTGGAGGAGCAGAACGCGGCCCAGCCCATCGCATCATCAACCACCGGATGATCGGCACAGGTGAAGAGCGTGCCGGATGTGCCCAGACTCAAGCTCAACACGCCAGGAGAAACATTGCCGGTGCCGATGGCTGCCATCATGTTGTCGCCGCCACCGGCGCTGATGCGTACGGTGCGCGGCAGGCCCAGCTCCTCGGCGATGGCGGGCGCGATCTGGAAACTGGCGCTGGCATCGACCAGAGGTGGCAGGCACTGGCCGAGGTCGCGATCCGGATCCGTGGCCGTCAGCATCGGCGCTGACCACAGGCGAGAGCGCACATCCAGCCAGCCGGTGCCGGAAGCATCGCCGCATTCCATCCAGCGCTCGCCGGTGAGCCAGAAGTTCACGTAGTCATGCGGCAGCAGGATGCTGGCGAGCCGCGCGTAGGCAGCGGGGCGATGCTTGCGCGTCCAGGGCAACTTCGATGCGGTGTAGCCGGCGAGCACCGGGTTGCCGGCCAGCTCCACGCAGCGCGCCGCGCCGCCGGCGCGGGCCATGATCTCCGCGACCTCCGTCTGGGTGCTGGTGTCGCACCACAGCTTGGCCGGAGCGAGCACCTTGCCGGCGGCATCCAGCGGCACGAACCCGTGCTGTTGACCGGAGACCCCGATGGCGGAGACCCGTGCGCGCACCGCCGGGTCGACCCGGGCAAAGCATGCCCGGATCGCAGCGATCCACCACTCGGCCCGCTGCTCGCGGCTGCCATCCTCGCCAGCAATCAATTCCAGCGGCAGGCCCTGGTTGGCGACGATCTGGCGGGAGTCGGAGTCGTAGGCGAGGAGCTTTACGCTTTGTGTTCCGACATCCAGCCCAACGGCGAGACTCATCTTTGTTGTCCCCCGGGGGCTAATTGGTTGGGAATTGCCGCGAATTCTGGGGGCTGGGACGCGACCTGTCACCGAAGCCACTCATAACCATTTGGTGATAGCAAAGAATTCGCTTGACGCAGTGCGCTAAGGCACCAAGAGTGGCTAGCAGAAGAATAAGAAAGAAATGTGGCTGGCTGAACCTGGGAGGGGGTAAGCATGACCAAACGGACGGTCGACAAGACCGTGCGGTCGTTGAACGCGTCTCAGTGGCGTCCTTGCTGGGCGTTGCTGGCGATAGCGTTTGTGCTTTCAGCCTGCAGTGGCGGCAGCACCCAGCGATCCGCTGCGCTCGACACCGAGGTACGTGCCCTGGCGACCACCACCCTCGGGTTGACCGGGGACCCGGCAACACCGCGCGGCCTGAAGCAGATCGTTCCCGACAGCGACCCACTGGTGAAGCTGGGGCAACTCCTCTTCTTCTCCCAGACGCTGGCCGGCGGCTATGACGTGTCCTGCGGCCACTGCCACCACACCGACTTCGCCGGTGCCGACGGGTTGTCGATCGGGGTCGGAGTTTTTCCAAAGCGTCCCGAGGTGGTCGGGCCGGGGCGAGAAGTGGACCTGTATCGCGATGTGGATCCCAGCGGCGATGGCGGGCCGAACATGCATCGCAACAGCATGACGACCTTCAACGCCGCGCTGGCCGATCGGGTGCTGATGTTTGATGGACGGGTGCTCGTGCTGGACCCCGAAACTTCGTCCGGCGGACATGGGCAGCGGATCCGGACGCCCGAGTCGGGCCAGGCCCCGGACATGAATCACCTCGATGGGCTGATGGAATTCACCATGAAGGGGCCCATCGTCAACGAGAACGAGATGCGTGGGTATCTCTATACCAACCTCGCCACGCCGACGGAATATCGCGAGCACCTGGTGCAGCGCCTGCGCGGTCAGGTGGATACCAAGTACACGCCGAAGTTCAATGCCGCCGGCAGGTGGCTCAACAGGTTTCGTGCCGCGTTCGGGCAACCCGATGCCAGGCCGGAGCAGGTCATCACGATGCTCAACGTGCAGCGTGCGCTGGCGGCCTACATCAATTCACAGATCTTCGTGGACACCCCGTGGCGGAGCTTCCTGGAGGGCGACGCCGCGGCGATTTCAGACTCTGCCAAGCGCGGCGCCCGGCTGTTTCTGACTTCGCGGGACGAGGGCGGGTTGGGGTGCAATGGCTGCCACAAGGGGGATCGCTTTACGGATGAGGCTTTCCACAACGTGGCGTTTCCCCAGTTGGGCCGCGGCTTCAATTTCTCGGAGCACTACGACACCGGCCGCTGGCTCTCCACGCGCGTGCCCGAGGATCTGCAGGCCTTTCGCACTTCACCCCTGCTCAACGTCGCGAAGACGGCTCCCTACGGGCATGCCGGTTCGTTTGCAACGCTCGAGGATGTGCTGGCCTATCACGCGGATCCGCGCCGTCAGGTGGACAAGTACGACTTCTCGCTGCAGAAGCTCGAGCAGTTCAACAACGGCAAGGTCTCCTTCCCCGAGGCAGAGAAGCGCACCCGCGACGCGTTCACCCGGCCCGGCTTTGCCATGGCCGAGGCCCTGCTTCCCCGGCGCTCGCTCAAGCGCAGCGAAATCACCGATCTGGTGGCGTTCCTGGAAACGCTGACCGACCGGTGCGTGGCCGATCCGGCCTGCATCAGTCGATGGGCACCGAGGATGGAAGATGATCCCGATGGACACCTGCTGGTGCGCGATGAGCACAATGGCACGCCGGAACTGATGGATGTGCCGCGCGCCGCCAGCTATTCGGTGGAGATTCCGCTGAAGTTTCCGGCGCAGTCGCCACGCCAGACGTTTGCCGACACGCAGAACTGTTCGAACCACGTCGGCATGGCCGGCAACAATGGCCGCAACCAGTTCGTCGAGAGGACCGAGTCCGGATTCGGTCTGGTCGATCGCCATGGGTACAAGCCGGACACCTGGTTCAGTGGCCAGCAATCAACCCTGGAAGTGGCGATGTTCGGCGGCGGTGTGACCGCCGCCTATCTGGATGATGACTGCTGGCCGGACCTGGTTTTCACCGGCGGCGATGTGACGGGCATGCGCTTCTACCAGAACCGGGAAGGCCGCAGGTTCCGCGCCGTGAACCTGCTCTCGGGCAAGCCGGAGCGGGAATTCAGCGGTACCGGCGTGGCGGATCTGAACGGCGATTACCGCCGCGAGCTGGTGCTGGGCAACATCAAGCCGGGGCCGGTCGCGATCTACAGTGCTGATGTGAAGGGACGCTACAACGAGATCGGCCAGCTGCCGATGGTCCGGCCGACCTTTGGCATTTCCTTCGCACCCATGGACGACACCGGGTACCTGTACACCTACCTCGCGCACTGGTCTGGCGGCACCGGCACCAGCGGCACGTCGCCGGCAATGTGGCGCACCGACGGGACGCACATGTATCCGTGGGATGGCAAGGCCCACACCACGTCGGCATTCGTGAACCAGAAATTCAATTTCACACCAAAGTTCGCGGATTTCACCGGTGACGGCCGCATCGACCTGGTGCTGACCTCCGACTACACGACCAGCAATACGCTCCGCAACGTGGCCGACCCCGGCGGCGGGTGGCACCTGGAGAACGACACCAATCGCCTTGCGATCACCGACGAGAACGGCATGGGCAGCGCGCTGCTCGACATGGACAACGACGGCACCCTCGAATGGTTCGTGACCTCGATCATGGATACCACCGGCGCGCGCGCTGCCAACTGGGGCATCTCGGGCAACCGGCTGTATCGCAGTGCCAGCACGCCGGACAAGGTCGCCTTCACCGACATCACGGACCAGGCTGGCCTGCGTCACGGCTACTGGGGCTGGGGCGCGTGCGCGCAGGATTTCAACAACGATGGCTTCATCGACATCTTCCACGTCAACGGCTTCGGGCGCATACCCGACGATGTGGTAACGAACGAGGATGCGCGCAAACAGCAGGAAACCTATCGCCAGCTGTCAGAAGCGCCGTTCCAGGGCAAGCCACCGCGACTGTTCATGAACACTGGTCGTGGCGCGTTTTCCGAGGTGGCCGAAGAGTGGGGCATCGCCGTGCCCTCCGAGGGCCGTGGCGTTACGTGCTTCGACTACGACCGCGATGGCGATGTCGATATCGTCGTGTTCGATCATTCGAACAAGCTGCAGTTCTTCGAGAACCGCGGTGGCAGCGGCGACGGACGCCATTTCCTGGGCGTGCGACTGGTGGGAACGGCGCCCAATACCGATGCGATCGGCGCCAGGGTCTATGTCACGGCCAATGTCGGAAAGGGACACGGGGTGCAGACCCAGCTGCGGCTGGCCGAAGCCAACAGCAACTTCAACAGCCAGAACCTGCCGGACCTGTATTTCGGGATGGGTGAGGCCTCCGTTGCGAGCCGCATACGCATCGTGTGGCCCGGCGGCAGCGAGCTCACCTGTTCCAACGTGTCGATCAATCAGTTCCTCGTGCTGGACCAGCGCACGGGACAGGCGGCGTGTCCGCCGACTGCACCTGCGGAGAAGTAAGCGGCGATGACTTGATACAGGGGAGGGCGGGGCATGGCCACACAGGCAACCGATCGTAGCGGCGTGTACGGACATGCCCCGCGTCGTGGACCGCCGTACAGGGCGTCGTTCGGGATCCTGTGGCTTGCTGCAGCGCTGGCACTGACGGCCTGCGGCAGCGGATCCAGCCAGGGTGGCAATCCGGCAGCGCGGGCGACCGAGGTGCGCACACTGGCTACCGCCACGCTGCACCTGAATGGCGATCCGGCGACTCCCCGTGGTCTGGCCCGCATCGTTCCCGACACCGATCCACTGGTGAAGCTGGGTCAGGTGCTGTTCTTCTCGCAGACGCTGGGCGCGGGTTACGACGTGTCCTGCGGTACCTGTCACCACCCGGACTTCGCCGGCGGCGATGGACTGTCACTGTCGGTGGGGGTTTCACCCGCCAACCCGGCCGCCGTCGGCCCGGGGCGGGTCATTGACCCGTACCGTGACCTCGACCCCAGTGGCGATGGGGGTCCGAACATGCATCGCAACAGCCTGACGACGTTCAATGCCGGATTGTTCGATCGCGCGCTGATGTTCGACGGGCGTGTCTTCGTGCTGGACCACGAATCTGTGCCCGGCGGCCACGGTCAGCGTGTCCGGACACCGGAGTCGGGGCAGAACCACGACATCCAGCCACTGGACGGCATGATGGAACTGACGATGAAGGGACCCATCGTCAACGACAACGAGATGCGTGCATTTCTGTACACCGATCTTGCGACTCCGGCCGATTACCGGGAACACCTGGTGCAACGGCTGCGCGGCACGGTCGATACCCGGTACAACCCGAAACACAACGCCGCCGACCGCTGGCTGAAATTGTTCCGGGCCGCCTTCAGTCGTCCTGCGGGCACCGCGGCCGAGCTGATCACCATGCCCAACATGCAGCGCGCGCTGGCCGCGTACATCAATTCGCAGATCTTTGTCGATACGCCCTGGCGCGCGTTTCTGGAGGGCGATGACGCAGCGATTTCCGCTTCCGCCAGGGAAGGGGCCAGGCTGTTCCTTGCGTCCCGCGATCAGGGTGGGCTGGCCTGCAACGCCTGCCACCACGGGGACCGCTTCACCGACGAGGACTACCACAACGTCGCTTTTCCGCAGCTCGGACGCGGGTTCAATTTTTCGGAGCACTACGACATGGGGCGCTGGCTGGCCACACGCGCGGCCGGGGATGAGCAGGCCTTCCGCACGCCCTCGTTGCTGAATGTCGCCAGGACCGCGCCATACGGACATACCGGGGCATTTGCCACTCTGCAGGAACTACTCGTCTATCACGCGGATCCGCGGCGCGGCGTGGACCGGTATGACTTTGCGCTGTCAGGCCTGGAACAGTTCAAGGATGGCAAGGTGTCGTATCCGCAGGCAGAGCAATACACCCGCGAGGCGATTGCGCGGCCCGGGTTTGCCGAGGCCGAAGCCTTGCTGCCGCGGCGCAAGCTGACCCGCCGCGAAGTGCGTGACCTCGTGGCCTTCCTGGAGACGCTCACAGACCGGTGCGTTGCGACTCCGGCGTGCATCGGCCAGTGGACGCCTCGGGAAGAGGATGACCCGGATGGACACCTGCTGGTTCGCAATCGCCCGCTCGGCACCCCGGAGTATGTCGATGCGCAGCGTCCGAGCGACTACGTGCCGAGCGTGCCGATGCATTTCCCGCCGCTGGCCAGGCGCGCGACATTTGCGGACGTGCAGGGCTGTGACCATCACGTCGGCATGGGGGGCAATGACGGCCGGAGCCGGTTCGAGCAGCGTTCGGGAAAGTCCTTCGGGCTGGTCGACCGGCACGGATACCAGGCCGACACATGGTTCAATCCGCAGCAATCCACGCTGGAAGTGGCCATGAATGGTGGTGGCGTCTCGGCCGCCTATCTCGACGACGACTGCTGGCCAGACCTGGTGTACACAGGCGGTGCGGTTTCCGGCATGCGTTTCTATCTCAACAAATCAGGCCTCCGATTCAGTTCGGCGCGACTGCTCACCGGCACGGTCGAACCTGAACACAGCGGCGCGGCAATCGCCGACCTGAACGGCGACTACCGTCGCGAACTGGTGCTGGGCAACATCAAGCCGGGGGATGTCCCGGTGTTCAGCGCCGACGGAAGAGGACGCTATCAGCAGGTCGCCGGTCTGCCGATGGCTCGTCCCACCTTTGGCATCTCGTTCGCGCCGCTCGGCGAGCGCGGCAACCTGTACATGTACCTTGGGCACTGGTCGGGAGGCACCGGTACCAACGGGACTTCTCCCGCATTGTGGCGATCCGATGGCGAGAACCTGTACGTTTGGGACGGCATTGCCCGTACTACATCGGCATTCGTCAATCAGAAGTTCAACTTCACTCCGAAATTCGCCGACTTCACGGGTGACGGGCGAATGGATCTGGCGCTGACCTCGGATTTCCTGTCCAGCACATCCCTGCGCAATGTGAAGGATGCCGGCGGCGGATGGCATCTGGAGCGCGACACGGACCACACGGTGCTCACCGACGAGAACGGCATGGGCAGTGCCCTGCTGGACCTCGACAACGACGGCAATCTCGAGTGGTTCGTGACTTCAGTCAGTGACACGACTGGCTCGGTTCCGGCCAACTGGGGTGTCACGGGCAACCGGCTGTATCGCAATGCCAGCACGACCGAAAAGATTTCCTTTACCGACATCACCGACGCGGCGGGTGTGCGGCATGGTTACTGGGGCTGGGGCGCCTGTGCGCAGGACTTCAACAATGACGGGTTCATCGACCTGTTCCACGTCAATGGATTCGGCCGGATACCGGATGAGGTTGCGACCTCACCCGAGCAACTCGAGCAACAGAAGACCTACACGGAAATCACGGCAGTCCAGTTTCAAGGCAAGCCTCCGCGGCTGTTCATCAACAACGGGAACGGCAGCTTTTCCGAACAGGCAGAACAGTGGGGCATCGCGGTGCCTTCGGAAGGTCGCGGGGTGGCCTGTTTCGACTACAACCGCGACGGCGATGTGGACATCGTCATCTTCGATCACTCCAGGACCCCGCAATTCTTCGAGAACCGCATTGGTGCCGACGCAGGGCGGCGATTCCTGAATGTTCGCCTGGTCGGTGCCGCGCCCAACACCGATGCCATTGGTGCCCGGGTGTACGTCACCGCCGATGTGGGCCGTGGCCACGGCGTGCAGACCCAGCTGCGCCTGGCCGAGGCCAACAGCAACTTCAACAGCCAGAACCTGCCGGACCTGTACTTCGGGCTGGGCGAGGCAGCCGTTGTGGACAGTGTGCGGATCGTATGGCTGGGAGGCGCGGAATTGACGTGCCGGAATCTGCAGGTCAATCAATTCCTCGTCATTGATCAGCGAGCACCACCAGCCGGATGTTCTGCCGCATCAGCGCTGCCACGGCCGGTGACGGCCGCTCGCTGATTGGTTGCTGCTTGGCCCGCGATTCCTGCGCGGGAAACCAGTAGCGTCTGGCAACCATTGGCGGATATGCTCGACCGATGGAAACGCTCATCAAGAAGCTGGTCAACGTCAAGTCGGGGGAAGGCAAGGCGCTGTTCTGGTCCTTCGCCTACTTTTTCATCCTGCTCTCCGCGTACTACATGCTGTTGCCGATCCGCGATGCGTTCGGCATCCGCGGCGGTGCGCAGGATCTGCCGTGGTTGTTCTTCGGCACATTCGTCGCCTCGCTGTTCACGGCGCCGCTGCAGGCCTGGGTCGCCGCGAAATTGCCGCGTGTGCGTTTCGTGCCGGTGACCTATCTGTTCCTGATCGCCAACATGGTGATCTTCTGGTACCTGCTCAGGGCGCAGGTGGCGCCAGACTTCGTGCCCAAGGCGTTCTTCATCTGGATCACGGTGTACTCGGTCTTCACCGTATCCATCTTCTGGACCTTTCAGGCGGACCTGTATTCATCGGAGCAGGGCAAGCGGCTGTTCGGCTTCGTGGCCGCCGGCGGTTCGCTGGGCAACATCCTGGGCCCGAAGATCAACACACTGCTGATCGGGCCACTGGGAGTCGCCAATCTGCTGCTGGTGGCCTGCGCGTTGCTGGCCATCGCGATTCTCTGCGCCAACCGGCTCGAGGCAGCCGCAACCGAACTGATGGCTGCTGATCCCGATTTCAAGGCGGCCAATGCCGGTCGCGAAGCCAAGCCCCTGGGCGGCGGCGTGCTCGAGGGTTTCGCCCTGATGTTCAGGTCGCCCTATCTCGGCGGCATCGGATTGTGGGTGTTCCTGCTGTCGCTGCTGGGCACCTTCCTTTACCTGACACAGGCCCACATCGTGGCCTCGTATACGGACGACATGCGACAGCGGACCAGCATCTTCTCCACCATCTACATGTGGGTGGGCATCCTGTCGCTGGTTGTGCAGGTGCTGGGTACGGGTCGCATCATCAAGTCCATTGGCACCGGAGCGGCGCTGGCGATCCTGCCGCTGGTGTTCGTCGCCGGCTTCGGTGCGCTGATGTTCACCTCGGCGCTGTTCGCGGTGGCCGCCTTCCAGGCCTGCCAGCGTGCGGCGAATTTCGGCATTTCGAACGTGGCGCGCGAATCGCTTTGGCCGGTGGTGAGCCGCGAGGAAAAATTCAAGGCCAAGAACATCGTGGACGGTGCCGTGTTCCGCGGCGCGGATTTCGTCAATGCGTTCATCTATACGGGGCTCGCCAAACTCATGTCGGTTCAGCCGATGCTGGCCGGCATTGCGGTGCTGCTGTCCGGCGGCTGGGCCGCGCTGTCCTTTGGGCTGGGCAGGGCGCAGGAAAAGCGCGCCCGCGAGTCGGCGGCGGGCAAATAGCCGCGATCTGCGCAATTCAGCTGGTTGGCAATTGAACCGCGGCATCTGACACTAGGGTGTGGCAGACAACGTTCCCAAGGACAGCGATCTTTCCCTGCTGGCCATCCGGCTGGGTGAGTCGCTGTTTGCGCGTGGCGTGATGATCGCCACGGCCGAATCCTGCACGGGCGGCCTGCTGGCCAAGCTCATCACCGATGTGCCCGGCAGTTCGCAATGGTTCAAATGCGGCGTCGTGGCCTACGCCGATGCCGCGAAGCAGAAGCTGCTCGGTGTTTCCGCGGCAACCCTGGCCCAGCACGGCGCCGTGAGCGAGCAGACCGTGATCGAGATGGCGGTGGGCGCGCTGATGGTGGGCGATGCCCAGCGCTCGATTGCGATCAGCGGTGTCGCCGGCCCGGACGGCGGCACGGAGAAGCATCCTGTGGGCCTGGTGTGGTTCAGCCGGGCGCAGCGACTGGAGAGCGGGTCGGTCGGCGCACTGGCCCTGCAGCGGCGCTTCTCCGGGGACCGCAACGCCGTGCGCCGCCAGGCGGCGGCCGTTGCGCTGGGGATGCTGCTGGAGCCCTGAGCCCCGGGGCGAGCCCCATTTCTGGTCAAACGGACCAGAAACACTGTATACACGTACAGTACCCTGTGGCATGATCCTGCCACCATCAATTTGCAGCTCCCGAGGCATCGCACCATGGAAGAAAACCGCAAGAAGGCGCTCGCCGCCGCGCTGGGCCAGATCGAAAAGCAGTTCGGCAAGGGTTCGGTCATGCGGCTGGGCGACGCCAGCGCCACCTACGACGTGGAGGCTGTCTCCACCGGGTCGCTGGGGCTGGATATCGCGCTCGGCATCGGCGGCCTGCCTCGGGGCCGCGTCGTTGAAATCTACGGTCCGGAATCCTCTGGCAAGACCACGCTCACGTTACAGGTTGTGGCCCAGGTCCAGAAAGCCGGCGGCACCGCCGCCTTCGTCGATGCCGAGCACGCCCTTGATCCTTCCTATGCGCAGAAGCTGGGCGTCAACATCGAAGACCTGCTCGTATCGCAGCCCGATAACGGCGAGCAGGCGCTGGAAATCACCGACATGCTGGTCCGTTCCGGCGCGGTGGACGTGGTCATCGTCGACTCGGTCGCGGCGCTCACGCCCAAGGCCGAAATCGAAGGCGAAATGGGCGAGATGCAGCTGGGTCTGCATGCCCGCCTGATGTCGCAGGCGCTGCGCAAGCTCACCGGCAACATCAAGCGCTCCAACACCATGGTCATCTTCATCAACCAGATCCGCATGAAGATCGGCGTGATGTTCGGCAACCCCGAAACCACCACTGGTGGCAACGCACTCAAGTTCTACGCCTCCGTGCGCCTCGACATCCGCCGCATCGGCGCGATCAAGAACGGTGAGGAAGTGGTCGGCAACCAGACGCGCGTCAAGGTGGTCAAGAACAAGGTGTCGCCGCCATTCCGCGAGGCGGAGTTCGAAATCATGTACGGCGCCGGCATTTCCCGCGAAGGCGAGATCATCGACATGGGTGCCGCACAGAACATCATCGAAAAGTCCGGGGCGTGGTACAGCTATGGCGGCGAGCGCATCGGCCAGGGCAAGGAAAACGCCCGCCAGTTCCTCAAGGATCATCCCGAAGTCGCCGGTGAAATCGAGCAGCAGATCCGTGCCCGCCTGCTGCCGGAACGCAAGCCCGCTGCTCCGGTGGCTGAGGCCGAGCGCCTGAACTAGGTCCGGGTCGTGGCGTTCGGGCGTGCAACGCGCCGCCTCGTCGATGAGCACCGCGCCGTCAACAGCGAAGCGGTGCGCACGGCGGCGCTGGCCCTGCTCACGCGCCGCGAGTATGCCAGCGGCGAGTTGATCGCCGCGCTGGCGCGCAAGGGCTATTCAACCCCCGTCGTCACGGAAGTCGTGACCAGCATGGCTGGCGAGCGCCTGGTCGACGATGCGCGCTATGCCGGCAGCCTGGTGCGCATGCTGGCTGGCCGCGGGCAGGGCCCCGCGCGCATTCGGCAGCAACTGCGCGAGGCCGGTCTGCCCGATGAACAGATCTCCATCGCGCTCGATGACGGTCCTGACTGGTTCGCGCTGGCTGCAGAGGTCAGGCTTCGCAAGTTCGGCGCGGATCTGCCGGGTAACTGGCCCGCACGCGCGAAGCAGATGCGGTTCTTGCAGTACCGGGGCTTTTCCGGCGACCACGTGTCGCACGCTTTGGGTCGCCATGACCCGCAGGAATCTGCCAGCGACTCGAGTTGAATTCTCCGCCCCGGGAGCCACCGGCGCTGGTGTTCCGGGCCGGCGCCATCCTCACCGGGCCGGTTGCCGTTGCATTCGCCCGGGGAGCGACCGGGCCCGTCCCTGCATGGGAATCCACGATCGCCCGGAAGCCGGGTTCGGCCTTTGCAATCGCGGCCTTTCCAAGGATCATACGGGCAGTCTTCTGGCCCGCCTTGCGGGCGATCAACTGAACGTTCATGAGCACCCGCAAAAAAACACTTTCTGCCGCCGAGATCCGCAGCGCCTTTCTCGACTACTTCGCCCGCCAGGGGCACACCGTGGTTGCCTCCAGCAGCCTTGTGCCGGGCAATGACCCGACCCTGCTGTTCACCAATGCGGGCATGGTGCAGTTCAAGGACGTGTTCCTGGGCAAGGATCCGCGTCCCTATGTGCGCGCCGCCACCAGCCAGCGCTGTGTGCGCGCCGGCGGCAAGCACAACGACCTGGAGAACGTGGGTTACACGGCACGGCACCACACCTTCTTCGAGATGCTGGGCAACTTCAGCTTCGGCGACTACTTCAAGC